>NZ_CP013634.1:300000-504141 GCF_001664485.1 Rhizobium sp. N324
GCCCATTCCTCCTGGCTCAGGCCGATATCCCTGGCAAAAGCATGCAGATGCTTGACCAGCGACGCCATGATTTCGGCCAGGCGCGGATTGATGTCCCGCCCCATGCGCGCGTTGACGGCTTCCACGGATCTCTCTTCGCTGAAATATTCAGGCACGTGGCCATCCTCCTGAGGCGTTAACGCGGCCGCGCGCCCTCCCAGGCGCTCTGCAACAAAGCCCGGATCGCTTTTCCTTCGATCGGACGCGGGTTCCAATAGGGATTCCGAGCGGCGATTTCGGCCGCGCGGTCCAGATCGGCCTCCTTCATGCCAAGATCTCGCAGCGCCAGGGGGGCGCCGATCGAAGCGGCAAAATCATAAAGACCGCGGCCGAGCGAGCCGCCGAAAAGCTCGGCGGCAGGCCTTAGCGCATCCGTTGCGGCTGCGGCGTTATAGTCGGCGGAATGGGGAAGAACGACCGCATGGGTTTCGGCATGCGGCAGATCGAAGCTGCCGCCGAGCGTGTGGCAAAGCTTGTGATGCAGGGCCATCCCGACCGTTCCGAGCACCGTGCCGCACAGCCAGGACCCGTAAAGCGCTTCGCTTCGCGCTTCGATGTCCCGAGGGGCTTGGACGATCTGAGGCAGAGCGTGCTTCAGCGCCCGCAGGCCCTCGATCGCCATCATTGACGAGATTGGATTGCGGTCCTCTGCGTAGAGGCCTTCGACCGCATGCGCCATTGCATTGAGCCCGCTGCTGACGCTGATCTCGACCGGCAGGCCTAATGTCAGTTCAGGATCGTAGATCACCACCTCGGGCAGGATGCCCGCTCCACGCACTGTCGTCTTCTGGCCGTTCTCCGTCTGGCCGAGGATCGGCGTGACCTCCGAGCCCGCATAGGTCGTCGCCACCACGATCTGCGGCGCGTCATTGCGATAGGCGATCGCCTTGCCGAGCCCGATCGTCGATCCGCCGCCGATCGCGACGACGCAATCGGCGCCGGCTTGGTTGTATCTAGCCATCGCACGTTCGGTCACATCGACCGGCGTATGCATCACCGCTTCGTGGAACAGTCCCGCCGCGAGCGGGCCGAGGGAGGCAGCGATGCGTTCTGCCTCTTGCTTCTGGTGTGGGGTCGAAAGGATCAGGGCGCGTTTGCCGCCCTGCTTTGCCACCGCCTCGGCGAGACGGCTCAGTGAACCGCTCCCGAAGATGATCTCAGCCGCGCTGGCCGTGTATCTGAAAGGTGCGACCATGCTATCGATCGAGTTTGAACAGTGAAACCGCATTGGTGCGACCGATCTTCAGCCGGTCGGCTTCGGAAATGGTGGCGTTGTCGAACCAGTTTGCAGCGTGGTCGATGTTTTCGAATGGCCAGTCTGTCGAAAACAGAATTCTGTCCGCGCCGATTTCCAGCATAGCATCGATCAGCGATTGCGTGCGGAAATTCCCCGACGTCGTGATGTAGAAATTCTCGTTGAAATAATCGGCAATCGGGCGTTTGGCCGGATAGTTCTTTTCCACCTTGACCCAGGCATTCCGGTTGTCGATGCGCCACATCATGAATGGCAGCCCCTCGCCCATGTGACCGACGATGATCCGCAAAGCCGGATGTTCGTCGAACAGGCCGGATCCCATCAGGCGCAACGCATGAACAGCGGTCTCCTGCGCGAACGCCCATGTCGGACCCATCAGCCAGGAGTGGCCGGAATAGATCCGGCTATCCTGCGGCAGCGGGTTGCGCGGATGCAGATAGAAGGGAACGTTGAGTTTTTCGACTTCGGCCCAGAACGGGCGATATTGCGGCAGGTCGTAATAGAGCGGCGTCGTTCCGTCGCCCTCCTGCGAGAAGCCGTTGACCAGTGCGCCGACGAAGCCCAGCGTCGTTACGCAGCGCTGCAGTTCCTGCGTTGCCGCATCCGGATCCTGCAGGGGCAAAGCGGCAAATCCCAGAAAACGGTTGGGGTTCTTGACGCATTGCTCCGCCAGAAAGTCGTTGGCGCGCCGGGAAATCTCGAGGGCCTTGGCCTTGTCCGGGATCGCCTGCACGGCCGGAGCGTTCAGCGACAGGATCATTTTTTCGATGCCGTGGGCATCCATCAGCCGCAAACGCTTGTCCTGGATATCGAGAAGCCGGGCGGACAGTTCGGTCCAGTAGTCGCCCGGCACGAATCCGGCCGAATCCTGCAGCGTCTCGGGAATGGCGAAATGTTCTTCAAGCGCGATCTTGCCTTGCACGATATGCTCTCTTTCCTGTCTTCGATCGAAACGATGAGGGTGGCGGGTCAGAATTGTCCCTTGGGCGGAAGGCCGAGCAGCTGCTGGCCGACCATGGTGCCGACGGCATCCCAGTTCATGGAAATGTGGCGCCCGACGGCATTTGCGTCGCGCCAGGCGCGCTGAACCGGGTTGGACATCTGCAGGCCGAGGCCGCCTGTCGATGCATTGAGTGCCTCCACGGCCCGAAGCGCCAGGCTGACCGCAAAGGATTGGCTGCGGCGGGCGAGAATCCGATCTTCCTCGGTGATCTCGGCGGCGCCATCCTCGCGGGCCTGGGCCAATTGCTGCGCCCGGGCAATATCGCGCAGTAGGATTTCGCGGGCGGCATCGACGGATGCGGAGGCTTCCGCCACGCGAAGCTGGATCGTCGGAAACTCCGCGATCTTGTTGTTGCCACCGGCAACCGCACCCCGTGTCACGCGGGTCCCGATGTGGCCGATATAGCTGTCGAGTGCGCCCTTCGCCGCACCGACGGCGGCGCTGCCGAGGCAGAAGGGAATGCCCATGAGGAGCGGAATGTTGAAAAGGCCGATGCCCTTGTAGCCACGCCCGCCCGGCGTTCTGCCGGAGGTCGCATCCGCAAAGCTCAGCATGCGGTATTCCGGAACGAAGACCTCTTCGAGGATCAGGCTCTTCGAGCCGGTGCCGGCGAGGCCGACGACATCCCAGGTCTCGGCAATGGTATAATCGCCGGCGGGAACCAGAAGAAACGCCGGCACCGGACGCTCGCCCTCGCCTTTCGGCGGAATGATCGCCGCACAGAGCGCCCATCCTGCATTTTCGCATCCGCTGGCAAAGGCCCAGTCGCCGGATAGCCGAAAACCACCCTCGACGCGTTCAGCCATGCGGACCGGCGCATAGGAACCGCAGAGCAGCGCATCCGGATTGCCGCCCCACACGTCCTGCTGAACCCGCTCGTCGAACATGGCGAGCAGCCATTGATGCGCGGAAAGCAGGCCGGCCACCCAGCCGGTGGAGGCACAGGCCGACGACAGTTCGATATTGGCATCGACAAGCTCGGCAAACGATCCTTCGGCGCCGCCGAAACGGGCAGGCTTGACGATATCGAAATAGCCGGCCGAGCGCAGCAGATCGATATTGCGGGCCGGCACGCGGCCGGATTTTTCCGTATCGCGCGCACCGGCACGGATTTCGTCCAGTACCGGGACGATGCGATCGGCAAGACATGCGGTCTCGACCCGCGCCGAGGCGGGAAACAGGGCGGCTGTATTGTTCATGGAACGACCTTCAGTTCTGGGATGCAGGAAGCGCGTGCTGTGGCGCGCAATATTTCGAGTTCTCGTACATCAGCGCGACGGTGTCTTGGGAAAGACGAGTATCCACCACCTGCCCGATGAAGATCGTGTGCGTTCCATAAGGAACGACGCCCATGCGGCGGCAGACGACTGAGGCATGGGCGGTGCCCAACACCATCATGCCGCGCTCATGGCGGACCCAATCGGCAGCGTCGAACCGGCGCTCGGGCGCAATCTTGCCGCTGAAACCTTCCGACACGGCGGCCTGCCTGTCGGTCAGAATGCTGACCGCGAATTCCGGCACTTCAAGTAGCATGTCATGCAGGTAGGTGCGATTGTTCAGGCAGATGAGAAGAGAGGGAGGATCCATCGAAAGCGATGTGACGGCCGTTGCCGTCATTCCATGATCCGCACCGTTGCGGCAGGCGGAAATGACTGTCACTGTCGCAGGGAAACGGCGCATGGTCGATCGAAACGCATCGCTGATCGGTGCGGGGGGCGGCGCTATGCCGAGGGCAGCAGTGGCAGACATGATTTCCTCCCGTGTCTCCTCGGGCTTCAAATTATTGCATATGCAACTATTGTCAATGCAAATTTATAACTCGGACGGGAAAATGTCTGGTCTGCCCTGCCGTTCTCGGCGGCTGAAAGCCTATCATGTTGTCATCCCGGCAATTTAGGTGCATGTCGGAGGAAGCCTTCAGCAAGCCGAATCCCGCCAGCAGACAGAGACATGTACAAACTTACCGATTCCGTTCCTTATCTTCTCAACCGCGCCGGCGTGCGGATAGCCGAGGTGTTCTCGCAGAGAATTGCCGAAGACAATCTCAGCGTGGCGATGTACCGGGTTCTGGCCATGCTCAAGGAGCGCAGGGAGAGCACGCTTGGAGATCTCGCGGATGTCGTCTCCGTCGAGATCTCGACGCTTTCGCGCCTCGTCGGCACGTTGGCCAAGCGCAAGCTGGTGTCGAGAACACGTCCGGAAGACAATGGCCGTATCGTCATCGTCAGGCTGACACCCCAGGGCGAGGCGCTGACCGAAAAGCTGATGCCGCTTGCCGTGGAGCTTGAACACACTGCGGTTCAGGGCATGTCGGACGAGGAGGTCGCAGCCCTGAAGAATGCGCTGCGCCGCATGCACGCCAACCTGCCGGCAATATCCCAAAAGGGAAAAGTCGCCGGCTGAGAAGTTTGCAGTTGCAAATATTTTATTCGCAAGTATTTAATAGCGTGTCGTCATTGTCCTGACATCGCCCGCGCGTGGGTGAGTCTGGCGCTGGGAGGAACCACGCCGGCAATGACCGAGGAGGATTTGTACATGGATTGATCGCGGACCTGCCGTGGCAGGAGCGGACTTCCTGTACTCAGATGTATGGGGAGGGAAAATTGGCCATACAAGATCTCGCTATTTTCAAGGAACGCGTTCGCAGCCCGAATATCATCATCGCGCTTTGCGGTCTGCTGATCCTGTTCGACGGCTATGACCTGATCGTTTACGGCGCAGTCGCTCCGGCATTGCTCGCCGAAGCCAGCTGGGGCCTGACGCCCGGCATGGTCGGACGCGCTGCCGCCATCACCCTGTTCGGCATGCTGCTCGGTGCTCTCGTTGCGGGAACGCTCGCTGACAGGATCGGACGCCGCAAGGTCATCATCGGCAGTCTGCTGAGCTTCTCCATCATGATGATCGGCAGCGGGCTGGCGCCGAACTTTCCCGTTTTCGAGGGCACACGCTTTCTTGCCGGCCTGGGCCTTGGCGCTCTTTTTCCGACGGTAACCGCATTGATCATCGAATTTTCTCCGCCGAAGCGGAAGGCGATGGCCTATTCGATTGCGCTTCTCGGTTATCTCGCCGGCGGCATCATTTCGGGCATCCTCGGAATGTTGCTGATACAGAAATACGGATGGCGTCCGCTGATGATCATCGGCGGCGCACCGATCCTGCTTCTGCCTTTCTTCGTCCGCCTCATCCCTGAATCTCCCGAATGGCTGGCAACGAAGAACCGCCAGAGCGAAGCCAACCAGATCGCAGACCAGTACGGACTGCCCAATCCTATCGCCAAGCCTGTTGTACAGGTCGGCATCCGGTCGCTGTTTTCCGAAGGTCGCCTGCTGCCGACCTTGAATGCATGGGGCATCCACTTCTGTTCGCTGCTGCTGACATTCGGTATGGTCAACTGGCTTCCGACCATCATGAACAAGATGGGCTATGACCTCGGTTCCGCCCTCCTCTTCTCGGTAACCCTCAATCTCGGAGCCGCAGTCGGCCTGCTGATCGGCGCGAGGATTGCCGACCGCGGCAATGTCAAGATTGTCGTCGCAGGCATGTTTCTGCTCGGAGCCTGCTCGATCTGGCTGCTGACGCAAGTGGATCAGGGCCTGCAGGTCTACGGCCTCGTCGCACTGGCGGGTACGGGAACGATCGGCACGCAAATCCTCGCCAACATTCTTGTCGGAAACCTCTATCCGGTCGAGATCCGTGGAACCGGCCTCGGCTTCTCGCTCGGCATCGGCCGTATCGGCGGCATGATAGGACCGGCCATTGGCGGTGCTGTTCTCGGTGCCGGCCTGGCGCCGCAGTGGAATTTCTACATCTTCGCAACTGTCGGAGCTGTCGGATGCGTCCTTGCGCTCATGACATTGCTCTATCGCAAAAAGGCTGACTGATGGCCGGATTGCCGGCAGGCCTGACAGAGCCTGCCGGCAATGCAGAATTCGCCCATCGGGGTTTGAAAGCAGAATATTTTTGACGGTGCCGACGGCAGTCTTATCTTCAATCATGGTCTCGGCGAAATTTGCAGAACCTTGGGCACGCTACCGGGCTTTGCGCCACGCTTCGAACCGCTCCAGTGTCTCCTTGTTCGGCGGATATACGCCCAAAGTCGATTTGCCGGACTCGATTTCCAGCTTGAGGAACTCTTCCTGCTCCTCCATCGCAACCGCTTCGTCGGCGATTTCGTTCACATATACCCGCGGAATGACGATCACGGCTTCGCTGTCGCCGAAAATAATGTCGTCCGGATAAACCGCGACGCCGCCGCAGGCGATCGGCTGGTTCATATCCGACGCGTGGTGCGCGACCAAATTGGCAGGGGCCGCCGGCCCCATGCAATAGGTGGGAAGCCGCAGATGGACAATGTCGGCCGTGTCACGGACGCCCCCGTCCAGCACAAGGCCGGCGCAGCCGCGGTAGACCAACCGACGGGCGAGCATCGCGCCGATGCCCGCAATCTCAGCCACAGAACGGCAATCGAATACGAGAACATGGCCTTCCGGAATCGTATCGATTGCCTTGCGCTGCTGGTTCGACGGATCGGAACTGTAAGTCGATCCGTCGATGTCTTCCCGTGCGGGGATGTAGCGAACGGTAACGGCTGGGCCGATCATCGGCTTGTCGAGCCCCGCGAGCGGTCGGACGCCACGAACCGCAGTGTTCTTCAGTCCGCGCTTCAACAATAATGTGCTGAGGTTCGCCGAATTTGTGCGCAGGAGTTTAGCGTAAACTGATGGGTCCAAAGCCGTCATGAGATCCTCCATATCTGCGGAGAGATCTAACACAAGATTACATTAGTTCAATATAGAAATTTATAATTCTGATTTGGATAGTGGGTGGGCGCCGTTGATGGCCCTCGTCAGTGCCACAGCCCCCTCGACGACCTCGCGCTTGATTGAGCGAGCCCGGTCCGGTGTTGCTTCACCGATAAATGGCACGCTAATCGTCGCCACCAGGCGGCCGCCGGAATCGAAAACAGGAGCCGCGATAGCGCGCAAACCGAGATTGGATTCCTGGTTGTCCTCAGCCATGCCATTGCGGCGAATGTCGACGAGCGCCTCCTTCAGCGCCTCCGGGTCGGTGATGGTATAGGGTGTCCTGGCCTCCAGCCCGCCGGCGCAGTAGACTTCGATCTCGTTATAGTCGGAATAAGCAAGAGCAAGTTTCCCGGCGGCTCCGACGTGTTTTCGAGAGCGCCCTCCGACTTTTATGAAAAGGGCGTAGTCGCCGGGGCTGGAGGCTGCAAAAATCGTCATCATTTCATTGCCTTCAGGCGCAGCCAGCCGAAAGGATTCGTAAATCCGGTCGGCTGCAGCCGCCAGGATCGGCCTTGCGGTCTCGATCAGCGTCGCCCTGTCCGCGCCAGGCGAAATGCGCCGTGCGAGCTCCACAAATTTGGGCCCAAGTTCGTAGGAGGCCCCGCCCTTCACCCGAGCCACCAGCCCATGCGCGGTTAGCGAGTTGAGGATGCGATAAACCGTCGACCGCGGCACTCCGAGCTGATCTACCAAGGCGCCAAGGGAGATACCCGTCTTGGCATCGGCGACCGCTTCGAGCAGGTGCGCGGTCTTTTCAACAATGGGGGAGCCATGCTTCGGTTCAATCATGAACTATACAATCCATATCTGAAGTGATATCCTTGACTCTGGCGAGTGTGGCGCGCATGCTTCGCCTAAAGTGTCACATTTGACACTAACCGCTTACGGGAGGAAGTAAAGCCATTTGAATGCCCGCTTGTGGCGGTGCCCGGGATGGCTTTCGAAACCTTGGCATCATGGCTGGCTAGATGCCGCTCGCTGGATAGGAGGAGGCTTTAAATGGACGTGACCATGAAGATCAATGTGGTGAGCGCGGGTATAGCGTTGTTGCTGGGTGCTGCGCTCCCAGCATATTCGGCTCCGGACAAGCTGACGGTCGTCGTGACCGACGAGCCCAAGTCGCTCGACCCATGCGATACCGATCTTTCCGGCAACTCCCGCGTGGTGCACAACAATATCACGGAGGCACTCGTCAATCTCAACCCCAAGGACGGGTCGGTGGTTGCGAGCCTCGCCACCGATTGGCGGCAAGTGGACGCACTTACTTGGGAATTCAAGCTGCGCGAAGGTGTGACGTTTCACGATGGCAAGACGTTCGATGCCGACGCGGTTGTTGCGGCTCTTAAGCGGGCGCAGGACCCGCCTCTTGCCTGCGAAGTCGGACTTGCGACGTTGAAGGGCGTCAAGTTTACCGCAGTGGCGGTGAACCCGACTACCGTCCTTATCAAAACAGACGTCGTCGAGCCGATCCTGCCGAACAAGATGTCAGCATTGGACATCGGCTCGCCCGCGACACCAAGCGACGGCAAGACGCGTGCTCCTGCCGGTACCGGCCCCTACCAGCTGACGGCGTGGACGCCCGGACAATCGGTCACGCTTTCAGCCTACGGAGGTTATTGGGGCGAGAAGCCGCCGATCAAGCATGCGACGATCATCTGGCGCGCCGAGTCGGCCGTTCGCGCCGCAATGGTGGATACCGGTGAGGCGCAGATCGCTTATGAAATAGCGCCTCAGAGCTTGTGAAGCTTTTGAATCCGGCGCGTTTTTGGCCGATCTTGGCTGGCCGATGCAGTCGAGCGTCAGGCGATTGCGCGCTGCGTTCGGATGGTCGCGTGTTGGTGTCTGGGTGGTGACAGTGGCTCAGCCCTTGGCAAGCCGATGGCCTTGCAAGATATTGTTGGTGAGTGCGTAGCAGAGCACGACGGCCTGGACCTTTTCGATGCCGCGCACCGTCAATTGTCGCAGATTCCAGTTGCGCCAGCGGGCATGGACGCATTCGCAGATCGATCGGGGTTTGTACTGAGCCTTGCCCGCCTCGCTTGCCATGCGGGCCCGCCAGGCCGACACACCCGGACCGTCGCCGCGGCGCGGCAAGAAGGGATCGGTTCCGTGCTTGGACTGAGTGGGCGGACAAAAGACCTCAACCCCTTCGCCGTGCGCCCACTCGATATCTTCAGCGCTGCCAAAGCCGCCATCGGCGAGATAGCGCCGCGGCAGATGGCCGCTTAGCGCGCGCAACCGCTCCAGCATCGGCCGCATGAGGCCGCGATCGGAGCCGGCATTGGTCACCTCGAGCCCGACCACGAACTGCTCACCGGCCGTGCTCGCAACCTGCACATTATAACCCGGGCGGAAGCCGCCGTCGGCCATCTTCATCACCCGCGCCTGTGCATCCGTGCTGGAGGCGCGCGGCTCCTTCGGCTTTTTGCCATTGCCGCGCTTTTCTTCGCGCGCCTGGCGATGGCGCTCGATCTCGTCAAGAGCGACCTGGGCTGCTCTGAGCCGCTCGCCGCGCTCGCGCGCCGCCCGCTCCCTGGCCGCCTCGATGCGCCGAGTGCTGGCATCCGAACGCGCATCGACCTCGTGCTTGAGCTGATCCACAACCGCCTCGGCAATGGAAAGATGCCGATCAAGCGTCGCTTTGCGGCCGAACGAGGCCGCACCCGCGCTTGCCCGGACCCGCACGCCATCCTGCGCCAGACAATCGAGAGTGACGAGGCCGGCACCGGCAAGCGCCGCCAGATGCTCGGCAAGCAGCCGGTCGAGCAAATCGGCGCAACCAACCCGAAAATCCGACAGTGTGTGATAGTTCACCGAGACACCGCCGCACAGCCAGCGATAGACGTCGTGGCTCCCGCACTGCCGTTCCAGCGCCCGCGCGCTGCCGACGCCGTCGCTGCTGGCATAGAGCCACAGCGCCAGCAAAAGCCGTGGCGAAATCGGTGGATGGCCTGGCCGGTGCTCACGCGCCTTGATCCGATCTTCGAGCGTGCTCAGATCCAGTCCCTCGACATAGTTCCAAATGACCCGCACCGCATGATCCTGGCCGATCAAGCTGTCGATATCGACGGCACGCAACTCGATCTGATCGCGCACCGGCTCACGCATGCGCGCCGCTCCGCGTCCCACCTGAGCACTTCGCCGCGCTCCATGCACCGGCAATCCTTCGAACAGGTCGTCGCCCACCATCATCCCCCAAGCAAATCAACGACCCAACAGAATCACAATCCAATCGCCTCCGCTACCAAACATTCACAGGCTCTCAGGATGGCGCGACGAAACAGGATCACGCCTTCCCGAATGCAGAGACCTCGCTTCTGAGGATCGATGCCCAGATCCCACCCTTCAACGACAAGCGCGTGCGCGAAGCCCTCAATCTGGCGATCGACCGGGATGGGCTTATCGGCACCATTTTTCACGAAAACGCTCAAAAAGCGATGCAGGTCGTGCCGCCGTCGGTATTCGGTTTTAACCCCGATATCCCGGTCTGGACATACGATCCGGAAAAAGCAAAGTCCCTGCTTGCCGCAGCCAAGACGGATGGCGTGCCGGTCGACAAGGAAATCGTCATCTACGGCCGCATCGGCATCTATCCCAACTCGTCGGAAAGCCTGGAAGCCATTCAGGCAATGCTGGCAGATGCCGGCTTCAACGCAAGACTAGAAATGCTGGAGACCAGCCCATGGCTGAAACGGCTGCTGAAGCCGTGGGACAAGGAGCGTCAGCCGTCGATCCTTCAGACGCAGATCGACAATACCGAAGGCGACGCGGTGTTCACGCTGCCGAATCGCTTCACCAGCGATGGCAACCAGTCGACCATCGCGGACGCCAAGCTCGACAAGCTGATTGCCGACGCCGCCAAGGCGACTGGAGATGAGCGCAAGAAACTTTTCCAGGAAGCGTTCAGATACATCGCCGTCGATGCGGTCAACATCGCGCCGCTCTTTCACATGGTCACGATCGCCCGCGTCGCCGAGAACGTGAACTACAGCCTCGATGTGCAGGCCGGCAATGAAATCAAGCTGAAATCGGTCAGCTATCGCTGACCGTCGCCCTGACGGCCTGAACGTCGCCTGAGGAGAGCGGATGTCCTTCATATACTTCCTGAAACGAGCGGGCTTCGCGGCGCTTGCGCTTGCAGCGCTGATGACATCCGCCTTTTTCCTGGTGCGGCTGACGGGGGATCCTGTCGATCTCTACCTGCCGGTCGATGCCTCGGATGCGGCGCGCGAAGCCATGCGCGTCCGTCTCGGCCTCGACGGTTCGCTTCCGGCACAATTCCTTGATTGGGCCTGGGACATCGTCAGACTCGATTTCGGGGTGTCGCTCTGGCACAACCGGCCGGCCATGGATGTGGTATTGGAAGCGCTGCCCAACACGCTGGCGCTCGGCGCCATTGCATTGACCCTGGCCTTCGGCGCCGCTGTCGTCATCGGATCCCTCGCCGCCTTGAATGCCGGCGGCTGGATCGATCGTGGCGTCAACCTGCTGTCGCAGGCCGCCGCCAGCGTGCCGGATTTCTGGCTCGGCCTGATGGGCGTGCTTTTATTCGCGGTCACCTTCCGTCTCTTGCCGACATCGGGCTTCGGCGGCCCGATCTACTGGGTACTGCCGATCGCCTGTCTTTTTGCCAGGCCTTTCGGGACCCTGGTGCAGATTATCCGTGGCTCGATGATCGAAGCGCTGAACGCGACCTTCGTGCGGACCGCACGGGCCAAGGGCGCGCGCGACGGACGAGTTACCTTCGTGCATGCGCTCCGAAACGCTCTCCTGCCCGCGGTCACCGTTACCGGCGACCTTGCCGCTCAGTTTGCCGGCGGCGGCGGCGTCGTTGAGGTGGTCTTCGGGTTTCCGGGGATCGGCAAGCTTCTGATTGACGGCATCCTCAAGCGCGACTTCGCCGTCGTCCAGGCATCGATCTTCGCGGTCGCTGTCGTCATCTTCTTCATCAACATCCTGGTCGACATGCTCTATGCCTCGATCGATCCGCGCGTGAGGGTCGAATGACCGAGGCGTCCGCCGAACTCCTCCCGGTCCGCGAGCGCCGTAGCCGCCGTATCCTGTGGCTCGCGCGCGCGCTCGCGGGTGACCCGATGGCGATGGCTTCAACGATCTGGCTACTGATCGTCATGTTTGCCATCCTCACCGATAGCCTGGAGCTCCTGGGCGAAAACCGCATCTCGCTTAAGGCGCGCAACCTGCCGCCCTTCGACTTCGGCCAGTCCTGGACTTTGTGGTTGGGGGCTGACGCGCTCGGACGGCCGCTCGTTATCCGTCTCATCGAGGCTGCTTCGACGACGATTGGGATCGCCCTCACGACCGTGTTGACGAGCCTGATCGGCGGGACGCTGCTTGGTGTGATTGCGGGTTATTTCGGCGGCATTGTCGGCAACATCATCATGCGGATCTGCGACGTCATCCTCGGCTTCCCAACCCTTCTGGTGGCGCTCTTCGGCCTCTATTTGTTCGGCCCAAGCGTCAGCAATCTAGTGATCGTGCTGGCCGTCACCCGCATGCCGGCTTATGTCCGTGTCGCAAGAGCTGAAACGCTGGAGGTCCGGGAACGGCTTTTCGTCGACGCCGCGCTCGTCTTCGGGGCCGGACCGGCGTGGATCCTGCGCAATCATATCCTGCCGAGCGTCGCTCCCACCATGCTGACACTCGCCTCCGTCAATCTCGCCATGGTTATGCTTTTTGAATCCGGCCTGAGCTATCTTGGCCTCGGCATCCAGCCGCCTGCGGTCAGTTGGGGACTGATGGTAGCCCAGGGCCAGGGATACCTGTCGTCAGCCTGGTGGCTCGGCTTTTTCCCCGGTCTGGCCGTCATGTTCACCACCATGTCGTTCAACCTGCTCGCCAACTGGTTCCGGATCGTCAACGACCCGTCGCAGCACTGGCGGCTTGTGAGCAGGAGGCGTTGATGGCACTTCTTGAGGTCAAGGACCTGCGAGTCAGTTTCGACACGGCGGCCGGGCGCATCCTCGCCCTCAACGGCGTCTCCTTTTCGCTTAACCGCGGCGAGGTTCTGGCGCTTCTGGGTGAGAGCGGCTGCGGAAAATCGGTGACAGCCTCGGCCATCATGGATCTCGTTCCCAATCCTCCGGGGGCGATCGACCATGGGTCGATCTGCTTCGATGGCTCCGAGCTTTTACAGCTCCCGCGGCAGGAGCGACGCGATGTTTGCGGCGACCGGATCGCCCTGATCTTCCAGGATGCGCTTGCGGCACTTAATCCGGTTTACCCCGTTGGGTGGCAAATCGCCGAAATGTTTCGCATCCATGGCCGCACCCCGGAAGGCGGCGTGGAAAAAGCCGTAATCGATCTCCTGACTGCCATCGGCATTCCTGACGCCGAACGCCGGGCGCGGCAATATCCGCACGAGTTTTCCGGCGGCATGCGTCAGCGCATCATGATCGCAATGGCCGTGGCGCTCGAACCGGACGTCATCATTGCCGACGAGCCGACGACGGCTCTCGACGTGACGATTCAGGCGCAAGTGGCCGATCTTCTGGACGCCATTCGCAAACGCAGCGGTGCCGGCATGATTTTCATCACCCACGATTTGGGGGTCGTAGCAGAACTCGCGGACCGGGTGGCGGTCATGTATGCCGGCCGCATCGTCGAGACCGCAAGCGTCTTCGAACTCTTCGAGAGCGCCAGGCATCCATACAGCGTCGGATTGCTTGCCTCGCAGCCGCGTATGGATATGGACGAGGAGGAACTGGTGCCGATCCCCGGCTCCGCGCCCAATCCTGTCGCCCTCCCGTCCGGCTGTGCATTCAGGACACGCTGTCCGCGCGCAGAGAAACTCTGTTGCGAGGTTGTCCCTCACCTTGAAACCGTGGGAGCGGACCGTCAGGTCGCCTGCCACTTTCCGGTATCGCCAACATGACCGAACCGCTTCTTAAAGTCCAAAATCTCTCCCGGCATTTCGGCGGCGCATCGGCTCCGGTGCGCGCCGTCGATGATGTCAGCTTCGAGATTGCAGCGGGGGAGACGTTGGGCCTCGTCGGCGAGAGCGGCTGCGGCAAGACCTCGCTGGTGCGCACGTTGCTGAAGCTCGGACCGGCAACCGGTGGCAGCGCTTTGCTTGACGGCGTCGATATCACCACGAGCAGCGGCCGGCACTTGCACGCGTTGCGCCGCAGGATGCAGGTCGTGTTCCAGGATCCCTACCAGTCGCTCAATCCCCGCATGCGGGTCGACCGGCTGATCTCGGAGCCCTGGGCGCTGCACCGTGGTGTCATGCCGAAGGCACGCTGGCGGGAAGAGACAGTCAAGCTGCTGGAATCCGTCGGTCTGCGTGGCGAACATGCGGACCGCTACCCTTCCGAATTTTCAGGTGGCCAGCGGCAGCGTCTCGGTATTGCTCGCGCTCTTGCGCTCAATCCGACGCTCCTCGTCTGCGATGAACCGGTTTCGGCCCTCGACGTTTCCGTCCAGGCGCAGGTCATCAACCTACTAGCCAAGCTGAAGCGCGAACGCAATCTGACGATGCTTTTCGTCGCGCATGATCTCGCCGTGGTGCGCCATATATCAGACCGCGTCATGGTCATGTATCTTGGCAAGATCATAGAGACCGGGCCGAAGCATTCCATTTTCAGCGCGCCGGCTCATCCTTACACCCAGGCCTTGCTTTCCGCGGTGCCGACACCGGATCCAAGGCTTCGCGGGAAGCGCAAACGCATCGTGCTGCAGGGCGAGCTTCCGAGCCCGGTCAACCCGCCCAGCGGATGCCGCTTCCGGACCCGCTGCTGGAAGGCCACATCGATTTGCGCAGAACAGGAACCAATGTTGATGGCGAGGACGCCGGCTCCGGGCCTGCTGACCGCGTGCCACCATGCCGATGAGCAAATTATCTCCACATCTTGTTCAACTGGATGATGATTACTGCCTTGAGCGGATCCGAGCCGCCGACATAGTGCGACGGCGAGCGGGACTTCTCTGTGCCGACGAATGTCGTGACCGCTGTGCGAAAAGTCCGTCACCGAAACGAATAAGCTGAAATGCCGTGCATCAGTAGAATTGAATGCTCGAAATATCGAAATCGTTGAAAGTGCTTGCCTGATTTCTGCATCAAGCATCTTTAAACCTTAAGGCGTAATTCTTACGTCCTTCATCGTCATGTCTATCAAGGCGACACCGATGTAAGATCACTCACGACCACGCCGCCCCTCATCGGGGACTCGGGACGCGCGTCGTTTTTTCCAGACAATGAGCAGCCCAAACGTTCGATACACAATTAGGTGCGTCGAACGAACAGGCGCGCCATCTCCCCGTCTTATCAACCAGCACCAACCGGGCGGCTATCGGGTGGAACGAACCCGTGCGCCCATACGAGAGAAAAGATGGAAACCTTACAATATCTGAGCCCGATGGGATGGAAGGCGATCGAAATCGCCGTTACGCTCATCGTGCTGGCAGCCCTGTTCCGGTGGAGCGGCGTGATCCGCTATATCCCGAACGACAGGCTCGGCATTCTCGAAAAGCTGTGGAGTTTTCGCGGCTCCGTCGACACTGGCTTCATTGCGCTCTATGGCGAGGCCGGCTTCCAGCCGGAAGTCGTGCGCGGCGGCCTGCATTTCTTCATGCCGTTCCAGTATTCGATGCACCGCGCCAATCTCGTGACCATTCCGCAGGGCCAGATCGGCTATGTCTTCGCCCGCGACGGCGAGCCGTTGCCGCCAACCCAGACGCTTGCCTCGAATGTCGACGCCGATGATTTTCAGGATGTGCGCGGTTTTCTGACGAAGGGCGGCCAGAAGGGGCCGCAGCGCAAGATCCTGCGCGAAGGTACCTATGCCATCAATCTGGCGCAGTTCATCGTGCTGACCGCCCAATCGACTCACTCCGTCAACCTGAACGCATCCGAACAAAGACTGTTTGCCGACATGTCGACCTTGATCACCGAGCGTAATGGCTTCGAGCCCGTCGTCATTCATGACGCCGAGGACCTGATCGGCGTCGTCACCATCCATGACGGTCCGGCGCTGCCGGATGGCGAAATCATCGCGCCGACCGTTGCCAACAATCCGAAGGATCCGAACTTCCACAATAATTTCCAGGACCCGGAGAAGTTTCTCAATGCCGGCGGTTATCGCGGCCGGCAATTGCAGGTGCTTGCCGACGGCAGTTATTTCCTCAACCGGATCTTTGCGACCGTCGAACTTGTGGAGAAGACGATCATCGAGGTCGGCACAGTGGGTGTCGTCGTCTCCTATACCGGCCGGCGAAGCGCCGATATCTCAGGCCAGTCCTATCGCCACGGCGAGCTGGTCGAGACGGGGGCACGCGGTGTCTGGTCGACGCCGCTGCTGCCGGGCAAATATGCGTTCAACACCTATGCCGGCAATATCATCATCGTGCCGACCACCAACTTCGTGCTCAAATGGACGAAGGAACAGTTCGGCGAACACAGGCTGGACGAGAATCTTTCCGAAGTGTCGCTGATCACCAAGGATGCGTTCGAACCGGTGCTGCCGCTCTCGGTCGTCGTTCATATCGACTATATGAAGGCGCCGCTCGTCGTGCAGCGTTTCGGCGATATCAAACGGCTGGTCGAGCAGACGCTCGATCCGATGATCTCGGCCTATTTCAAGAATATCGCCCAGACCAAGACCCTGATCGAACTGCTGCAGGAGCGCAGCGAAATCCAGCGCAAATCCGGCGATGAAATGCGCGAGAAGTTCAACTCCTACAGCCTCGAACTGCAGGAAGTGCTGATCGGCACGCCGCGGGCCAGCAACGGCCAGAACAGCATCGAGCAGATCTTGATCCAGCTGCGCGAGCGTCAGATCGCCGTCGAAAAGGTCGAGACCTACAAATTGCAGGAGGCGGCGGCGATCCAGGAGCGCACATTGCGCGAAAAGGAAGCGCTCGCCGAACAGCAGGCGAAGATCACGACATCGGCGCTCACCATCGAGATCAGCGAGAACGAAGGCAAGGCGCAGCTCGCCCGCACCCGCCAGCAGGCGGAAACCATTCAGGTGACCGCCAAGGCCGAAGCGGAAAAGGTGCGCCTCGCCGGCCTGGGTGAGGCCGACAGGATCAAGTCGATCGCACTTGCCGATGCCGAGCGCATCAAGGCGACCGGTTTGGCCGACGCCCAGAAGGTGCGCGCCGTCGGTCTGGCGGAAGCCGAAGCCACCGAGAAAAAAGTGGCGGCCTTCGGTGGCCCGGATTATCAGCTCCATTCGCAGGTGCTGATGCGTTTTGCCGAGGCAATCGAAAACGGGAGACTGCCGCTCGTGCCGCAGATCCAGGTCGGCGGCGCCGGCGGCGAAAAGGGCGCCGCCAATGGCCTTGTCGAAATGATGCTGTCGATGCTGGTCGCCGACCGGCTTGGACGGCCGGCTGCACCGGCTGCGGTGCCGGCGCCGATCGAGCAGCAGTGATTACCGACGGGCCGGCTCTGCCGGCCCGTTATGTGCATGGCGCTAGTGAACCTCTCCACCGGGTTTCACCCTGGTGGAAAATTGGTGGACGAGCATGATACCCTGTTCGAGGAGCAGCTCGGCCGCCCGCAGATCGCGTGGCGCCAGCTCCCCGGATAGTCCTCGGATCGTATTGGCGATGCAGATGGAGTTGGCGACAAAGCGGGCGTCGCCCGCATCTTCGGCCTCCTCCGCGGTTGCCTCAAGGGCATTGGCGACGGTATCGAGCAGGCTCGATCGCTCGACAAGCGTCATGTCGTTCAGAGTTTTCGAAATGCCATTCATGATCGTCTCCTCGCGCGTGCCCAAGGCGGGTCGCAGCGCCGATTTTCTCGATTTGAGAGAGGTGGCTTTGACTGTCAGATAGGGAGGGATTCTTCAGAAGCAACGCATGGCTGCCGCGCATTTCATGCATGCGTGCAGCGAAACTGGGGGCGTAGTCAAACATTTTGTCCCATCATGTCTGGCGCATCAGGAGCTCGGCAAGCATCGGTCGCTGCCCTTTCAACAGCTTTGTCTCTGCCTCGGCAGGGGAAAACCAAGCGGCGCGATCAACCTCCGGAAAGCTCTTGACCTGGCCCGATTTCGGCGGCCACTCCATTTGGAATTCAGAGCTTGGTATCGTATCGACGTCCAATATCGGATCGGCTTCGACCGACCAGACGACGACGATCTTGCCGCCGGGTTGCCGGTATTCGCCAAGCGGCGTGAACATGCCGTCGACCGTGACGCCGAGCTCTTCGCCGGTCTCCCTAATTGCCGCCGCCAGTTCATCCTCTTCCGGTTCGACCAATCCCTTCGGGATCGACCAGGCAGCCTCGTCCTTCCGAGCCCAGAAGGGACCGCCCGGATGAACGAGAAGGATTTCGAGGTCCTTGGACGCACGCCGATAGATGAGAAGTCCGGCGCTGCGGATTGCCATCGCATTGTGCCCTTTCCGCGTTCGTCACGGGGCCAGACATTCCTCGCAGATGCCGCAGCCGTCATCGTCCATCCATTGGCGCCGGCGCCGGCAACAAAGGCACGCACGACTGTCCGGCCGTTCCTTTGTGTCTTCCGGAGGAATGATCTCGATTGTCGTCTCGAATTGAGTGTCAGCTACAAGTTCCGTCATCTCGCTGCTCCGTCAGTCCGGTGGATATGAGATAGGAGCGGCTGGCGATGTCGGCAAGTTCCGGGCGAGAACGGCAACTTGCTGAAGGTTGCGTGTCAGGCTTGATCGCAAGCCTGGCGCAGAGGCTGCTCCCGCAGCGGGGGCTTTGAATATCAGTTGCCTGCCGGAATACGGGCGATGACCTTTATCTCGAAATCGAAGCCGGCGAGCCAGTTGACGCCGAGCGCCGTCCAATTCGGATAGGGCGGCTTGCTGAAAACCTCTTGCTTGACGGCCATGATGGTTGCGAACTGGTTTTCAGGGTCGGTGTGGAAGCTGGTGACATCGACGATATCATCCAGCGTGCAGCCGGCTGCGCTGAGCGTCGCCTTCAGATTCTCAAAGGCCAGCCTTACCTGGCTTTCGAAATCGGGTTCGGGTGTTCCGTCCGAACGGCTTCCGACCTGTCCGGACACAAACAGCAGATCGCCCGATCGGATGGCGGCGGAATAGCCGTGCTCTTCGTAGAGAGCGTGCCTGTCGGCAGGAAAGATTGCTTCGCGTTGGGTCATTCTGATCTCTCTTTGTTGGTGACGGCGACCGATACCCTTCACACGTCCATGCGAGATTTGGTATACGGTACGTATGTGTAATATCTGGCATGCGCGGCGTATGTCAAATAAATATACGCCGCGTATGTGAATTGGAGAGAGTTGAATGGCGACGAGACGCAGCGAATCGATGCAGGAAAACCGCCTCAAGTTGATAGCCGCTGCGCGAAAAGCGTTTGCCGAGAAGGGTTACGCCGCAGCCTCGATGGACGAGCTGACGGCGGACGCCGGTCTCACACGGGGCGCGCTCTACCACAACTTCGGCGACAAGCGCGGGCTCCTGGCGGCGGTTGTCGAGCAGATCGACACGGAGATGGCGGCGCGCGCCAAAGAGATCGGGGCTCGGGCGGGCAGCGACTGGCAGGGCCTGCTCGCCGAGGGTGCGGCCTATATCGAGATGGCGCTCAATCCGGAAGTCCAGCGCATCGTTCTGCTCGATGGGCCTGCGGTATTGGGTGATCCCTCGCAATGGCCGAGCCAGGACAATTGCCTCCAGGTCACGAAAAGCGCCGTGCAGCGCCTGATCGCCCAAGGCATCCTCAAGCCGCTTGACGCCGAGGCGACGGCCCGGTTGCTGAGCGGCGCGGCGCTCAATGCGGCTCTCTGGATTGCCGCCAGCGAAAATCCGCAAAGCGTGCTGCCGAAGGCCGTCGAGGCTTTTCAGGCCTTGGCGGCAGGTCTGCTGGTGGAGCGGTCGTGATCGGCAAATGCATGTTGCCGGTGCGGCGGTTCCCGGATAACGACATGCAAGGCCGGCCGACCGTTCGCTGCATGTCAGCGGTCAAGGCTGCCGGCGGCGGCGATGATCTCCGCCGCGGTCGGGAAGACGGAGAGGCTGTTCGGTTCGATGAGCCCCTCTATTTGTGCCCAGCCGATGATGCCCTTCGCATTGACCAGGAAGTGTCCGACGAGTTGGGTCCCGTGGTTCGCAAAGATCGCATGATCGGCTTCGGCAAGTTCGAAGCCGTCCTTGGCGTTGAGTATCGTGTTGGCTTCCATCGGGTGCAGCGGCTCCGGCAGTTCGCCGGTGGGGTTGATGCGTACCGCCTGGAACTGTGCCATCGTTGCGCTGTAGGGCCATTCGGGCTGCTCGCGGCTGCCTTCGGGCAGGAACTCGGCATGCGGCACGCCGTAGGCGCGATGCGTGCGGCAGTCGGGGTCGCATAGAAGCGTTATCGGCGTCGGCCGGTGGCGGAAATACAGGCGGGCACGTTCGACCGGCGTATTGATAACGGCCACGATCTCCACCCCGGCGGCGCGCAGCGTCGGCTCGACGCCGGCAAGCTGTTCCAGCTGACGCCGGCAGAACGGGCAGTGCAGCCCGCGAAAGAAGCCGATCAGGAACGGGCGGCCGCTCAAGTCGCCGAAAGAAACCGTTCCGTCGAAGTTGGCCGAGGCCAGTGCGAATCCGGGCGCCGCTTCTCCAGGCTGCAGCGGGCGTTTCTGGTCTCCCATGGAATAATTCCTCTATCGTGTCGTCCGGACAGACGATCGAAATTGAACTATACCACGTGTCGCAGGAAGGCCCATGCTCGACGTTGTGGCCGCCGCATGGAGTTCGGCATGCCATTTGCGGCCGTTACTCCTTCACCGCCCCGGTCATCGAGGACACGTAATAATCCACGAAGAACGAGTAGAGGATGACCACCGGCAGCGAGCCGAACAGCGCGCCCGCCATCAGCGCCCCCCATTCGAAGACATCGCCGCGCACCAGTTCGGTCAGCACGCCGACGGGAATGGTTTTATTCTCCGATGACTGAATGAAAGTAAGGGCATAGATGAATTCGTTCCAGGATAGCGTGAAGGCGAAGATGCCGGCTGAGATCAGCCCCGGCACGGCCAGCGGCAGGATGATCTTGGTCAAAATCTGCCACCGGTTGGCGCCATCCACCAGGGCGCTTTCTTCCAGTTCGAAGGGGATCGAGCGGAAGTAACCCATCAGCAGCCAGGTGCAGAAGGGAATGAGGAAGGTCGGATAGGTGAAGATCAGCGCCAGCCGGGAATCGTAAATCCCGAGCTTGAAGACGATGAAGGCAAGCGGGATGAAGAGGATCGAAGGCGGCACGAGATAGGCGAGGAAGATCACCAGGCCGACGGAGCGTGAGCCGGTAAAGCGGACGCGCTCGATCGCATAGGCGCCGAGGACCGACGCCACCAGCGAGAGGAAGGTGGAGCAGACCGCGACCAGCATCGTGTTCCACAGCCAGCCCGGATAGGATGTCTCGAGGAACAGGTATTTGATGTGCGCAATCGTCGGTCCGACCACCCAGAACGGGCTGTAATTTGTATAGTCGGTCAGCTGCTCGTTGGGTTTCACCGCGGTGATCGCCATCCAGTAAAACGGGAAGAGCAGCACGAAGACGAAAACCGCCATCGGCAGATACAGCATCACGATCCGCCGCGGCAGGCGGTTCAGATAGCTCATGCCTTCGGCATTGTCGGTCACGACCTGATCTGCGGTGTTGGCCCGATCGGCTGTGTTTGAATGTGTCGACATCGTCATTCTCCTAATCCTGGCCGCCCTGCTGCCATTTGCGCCGCTGCAGGCCGAAGAAGCTGAACATGATCGCGCCGAGCAGGAAGGGCACCATGGCGACGGCGATCGCCGCACCCTCGCCGAGCTGGCCGCCGGGAATGCCGCGCTGGAACGACAGCGTCGCCATCAGATGCGTGGCGTTGACGGGGCCGCCCTTGGTCAGCACGTAGATCAGCTGGAAATCGGTGAAGGTGAAAAGCACTGGTAAGGTCATCACGACGGGGCGGCGGCATACATGTCGACCAGAACGTAGTCGGCCATGGTTGCCGCCGAGGCGTAGCCGAGCGGGCCGGCATAGCCGTTCGGGCGCAGTTTTTCCGAGGCGCGCGCATAGGGCGCGTGGACCGGATCGGCGGTCCAGACCGGGTTCTTGGCGAAGGCCTTGAGCGGCTGGCAGCAATAGGCGCTGCATAGCTCGACTGCCCGTCGCTCCAGGCAGAAAAAATTACGTATAAATATCAATGGCATAATTTTCGCTTCCAGTCACGGATGGCAGCGGCGCGAATCCGCTTGACTATTAGAGAGAAATGACTAACTCTTGTAATCGATTTCAATGACGTCAGACAAGGATAGATATGAAGTCATTAGTGTATATTCGGCGTATTACAGTGATATATCGGAGGTTAAACAAAGTATAGCTAGGTCTTAATGCGCCGTCATGCATGTAGTTTGTTGAGCTATAGGCGATCTTTCTAAAGAAAGAAGAGGAAATTTGAGTTGGCAGGTAATGACATCGTTCGGCATCCCATTGAAAACGGAAAATCACGCCTCACTATCTACAAGCTTCCGGGTGGCGGCGGCTTTGTTTGGTGCGTCGCCGGCCCGCCGGACACGTCCAAGGATCTGCCTGGCCAGACGCACGACATCTTGGCAGAGGTCGACAAGCGGCTGGTTGAAGGCGGGACCGACCGTTCAAGAATTGTGAAAGCTGAAGTGGTTGTCACCAACCATGATCGCAAACCCGAATTCGATGCCATCTGGCGCGAATGGATGCCCGAAGGTTGCGGTCCGGTTCGCTCGTTCGTTCAGTCGATCATGCCCGATGGCGACCAGGTTGAGGTCATCATCACCGCGGTCCTCCCTTGAAGTTGAAATCCAACCAGTTACTCGAGCGGTGGTCGCGCATGCATGATAGTTCCGATAACTCGCTGGCTTGCGGAAGCAGAATCGAAAGCAGACTGCAGTTGCTAGAGCAATTTTCGGCAGAGAAGGGAGCGTTAGCACGCTTCCCTCTTTCTCCTGAACTCGCCGCAGCGAATGCATTAGTGCGGGACTGGATGCAGGACGCAGGGATGACTGTCTGGCAGGATGCCGGCGCCAATATCATTGGCCGCTATGAAGGTCATCGAGGCAGTCTCCCCGCACTGGTCTTGGGATCGCATCTCGATACTGTTCGGGACGCTGGCCGTTATGACGGTATGCTCGGGGTCGTCGCGGCTATTGAATGCGTCGATCAACTGAACCGCCGGGGTGCTCGTTTTCCGTTCGCGATCGAGGTCATTGGATTTTGCGATGAAGAGGGCGTCAGATTCGGGACGAGCATCGTCGGCAGTCGGGTGGTCGCCGGCAGTTTCGACGCTGCCGAACTGCTTCGCGCAGATGAAAACGGCGTCTTGGCATTACAGGCGCTTACCGCCTCCGGTCTCGACGCGGATCGCATGCAGACCGCTGTGAGGCGTCCTGACGAAATCCTGGCGTATGTCGAATTGCATATCGAGCAAGGCCCGGTCCTGGAACGGCTCGGTCATGGTCTCGGATGCGTCTCAGGAATAGTCGGCGCCAGCAAGTTGGAGATCGTCCTGCGCGGCGAAGCAGGACATGCAGGTACAGTTCCAATGCAAGGGCGTCGAGACGCGCTGGTCGCTGCATCGGAATGCATCTTGGGTATTGAGACGATCGCTGCAAAAACCGGGGCAGTGGCAACGGTTGGGTATGTCGACGTCGAGCCGGGCTCCAGCAACGTCATTCCTGGAAAAACGTCCTTCGCCGTAGATATCCGGTCGCTCGATGACGAAGTGCGCCGGAACACCGTCGTACTGATCCGCGAATGCGTTGCGGAAATCTGCGCGCATCGGAAGGTCCAACCAAAATTCACCCTCGCGCAGCGTCAGACCACTCCATGCTCGGAGTGGCTGCAAAATCAGATCGTTGAAGCAATTGACCGAGTTCAGGGAGCTTGCCCGGTTTTGCCAAGCGGAGCGGGGCACGACGGTATTTGGATGAGCAAAGTCTCCGATATCGGCATGATCTTCGTTCGATGCGCTGGCGGTATCAGCCACAACCCTGCCGAGTCAGTCTCTGTCGAAGATCTCGAGGGGTGCGCCCAAGCGCTCCTTCAATTCATAGCCAATTTCGAGCCGCCTGGGAAAGCGGCATAGCGAAACGAATGTTCGGTCATGGGGACCAACAAAACAAAAGGGGAATAAAATGAACGTCAAAAGAATTCTTACCGGCATTGCGATGACGACTGCCGTTGCTCTCTCGGCCTTGGCCGCCAAGGCTGATGTCCTCGATGACATCAAGAAGGAGGGCGTGATACAGATCGGCGTCCCGCAAGATGTACCGCCCTTCGGCATGGTAGGCCCGGACGGCACGCGTGTGGGTTACGATGTCGAAATGGCCGAATTGATCGGCAAGAGGCTCGGAGTAACCGTGGAACTTGTTCCGGTTGCGGGCTCGAACCGGGTTCCCTTCATCGAGTCGGGCAGGGTCGCGCTCGTCATCTCGAGCCTGGGCAAGAACCCGGAGCGTGAAAAGGTGATCGACTTCACCGACGCCTATGCGCCTTTCTTCAATGGGGTTTTTGGTCCACCGGACCTTAAAGTGACGAAGGCCGAGGAACTTTCCCAAATCAAAGTCGGCGTTACCAAAGGCACGATCGAGGACCTTGAACTATCGAAGATCGCCCCTGCAGACGCTGACATTCGCCGCTACGACGGCAGCGCCGCTGCCTATAGCGCATATTTTGCTGGGCAGGTGCAAGCTATAGCCACGGGCAACGTCGTTGCCGCGTCTCTCATGGAGACGGACCAAAGGAAGAAGATGGAGGTTAAGTTCGTAATCAACAAGTCGCCTTGCTTTATCGGCCTAAAAAAAGGCGAACCGGCGCTGCTCGAGGCCGTCAACAAGATCATCAAGTCGGCCAAAGCTGACGGAAGCCTTAACGCGATCTCGCAAAAGTGGATGCACGCGGATTTGCCGCAAGATCTTCGCAACTGAGCAACTGGCCAATAGCTTTCGCTATTGGCCAAGCGAGGAACAAGATGTTTAGTTTCAGCTGGATAGGCGAATACGCCGGTTTGCTCGCCAAATGCATCTTCGTCACGCTGGAGCTGGCGGTCGTCAGTTCAGCGTTTGGGATGCTTTTGGGTATCCTTCTAGCGTGGGTTCTTACGTGGGGACCGAGAGTCTTTCGGCCTGCCGTAAAACTCTACATAGAATCTATCCGCAACACACCGTTCATGATCCAACTCTTCTTCCTATACTTCGGGCTGCCGCAGCTTGGAGTGGAGATGGAGGCACCAACGGCTGCCTACCTGGCAATGATCCTCTATGTTGCGGCCTATTGCACCGAGATCATTCGCGCTGGATTGAATGCGACGCCGAGGGGCCAGGTCGAGGCTGGCGTAAGCCTTGGCATGTCGAAGAACGAAACCTTCTTCTATATCCTGCTTGTGCCAGCACTTCAGCGCGTTTGGCCGGCGCTGTCCTCGCAAATCGTCATTTCGATGCTGGGATCGGCCGTAGTGTCGCTCATTTCCGTACAGGATCTCAGTTACGCGACGTCCTTTATTGAAACCAGGAATTTCCGCTCGTTCGAAACATATCTCTTTTCAACGCTCGCATATCTGCTCCTCGCGGTGGCGCTTCGAAGATTGCTTGCACTCGTACCCGTGTTCTTCTTTTCGAAGGGAAGTACGCCATGATCGAATATACCAACTGGGAGATATTTCGTAACCTTCTTTTGGGAACGCGGTGGACTGCATTACTATTTCTTGTGTGTCTGTTCGGAGGCGGAATCCTGGGAGTGGTTCTTCTTTTCGCAAGAATCTCCGAAAACAGATTTTATAGGAAGCTGGCATGGGGCTATATCGAATTCTTCCAAGGCACGCCTCTCCTGATGCAGTTGTTCCTGTTCTTCTTCGGACTCGCCTTGGTGGGACTAAAGCTCCCCGCTTGGGCCGCGGCCAGTATCGCGCTTATTTGTTGGGGTGCCGCTTTCCTTGCGGAGATTTGGCGGGGCTGCGTTGAATCAATTGCGAAGGGACAGTGGGAAGCGTCTGCAAGCCTTGGCATGGGACGCCTACAGCAGATGCGCTATGTCATCGTCCCTCAGGCCACAAGAGTTGCGATCGCTCCTACGGTCGGCTTTCTCGTGCAAATCATCAAGGCAACGGCGTTAACCTCAATCATAGGGTTTGTGGAGTTGGCCCAAGCAGGAAACGTCATCGTCAATTCCACCTTCATGCCTTTCACCGTCTACGGCTACGTCGCCCTGATCTATTTCGCGCTTTGCTGGCCATTGTCGGCGGCGAGCAAGCTGATTGAGGAGAAGCTCAATGCCAATAATCGCAGTGCGTGAACTGAGAAAAAGCTATGGCCATCTCGAGGTCCTTAAGGGGATCAACCTCGATATTGAGGCGGGCGAGGTTGTGGCCATTATCGGCAAGAGTGGTTCAGGAAAGAGTACGTTCCTCCGGTGTATCAACGGCCTTGAGACAATCTCCGACGGAACAGTGGAAGTTGCCGGCGAATACCTGGACTACAATGAAGCGCAGTTGCGAAAACTGAGGCTGAAGGTGGGCATGATCTTCCAGCAGTTCAATCTCTTCCCCCATTTGTCGGCAGGGCGAAACGTCATGCTGGCGCAGAAGGTAGTTCGTGGCACACGTGCCTCGGAAGCCGAAGCCATTGCTCGCCAAATGCTTGCGAAGGTAGGACTTGCGGAAAAATTCGAAGCCATGCCTGGTGAACTGTCCGGCGGCCAGCAGCAGCGCGTCGCCATAGCTCGAGCGCTTGCCATGCATCCCGTGGCCTTGCTCTGTGACGAGATCACATCGGCGCTTGATCCGGAACTTGTTTCGGAGGTTCTGGCCGTTGTTAAGGGCCTCGCGAAAACGGGTATGACTTTAGCGATGGTCACCCATGAAATGAGATTCGCTCGCGAGGTCTGCAATCGCGTAGCCTTCATGCACCAAGGCAAGGTGCATGAAATAGGCCCGCCGGAAGAAATCTTTGTAAACCCGCAGACCCCGGAACTCAGGCAGTTCCTCGGGGCGGCGTGACGCGAAATCCCCCTCCCCGAGATCCCGTCTGATTTGAAATCGATTACAGATACGAGAGCGAAATGAACTCTGTCCAAGCAAACGAGCAGCAAACCCCTTGGTGGAAATCCGCGGTCATTTACCAGATATACCCCAGAAGCTTCCTTGACACGAACGGTGACGGCGTAGGTGATCTGAGGGGCATTATTCAGAAGCTGCCTTACATCAAGTCGCTGGGCGTCGATGCAATCTGGCTCGGCCCGATCTGCTCTTCTCCGAATGACGACATGGGGTATGACGTCAGTGACTATCGTCAGATCATGACCGAGTTCGGAACGATGGCGGACTTCGATGAGCTCATGAGCTTAGCAAAAGCTGCCGAGCTGAAAGTCATTGTCGACCTCGTTCTCAACCATTCCTCCGATGAGCATTCTTGGTTCATAGAGTCGAGGTCGTCGCGGGACAATCCTTATCGAGATTACTATATTTGGAGAGATGCCAAAGGTAACGGCGAGCCCTCAAATTGGGAATCGGTATTTAGCGGCTCCACCTGGGAGTTCGATGAAGCTTCGGGTCAATACTATCTCCACCTATATAGCCGCAAGCAGCCGGATCTTAACTGGGAGAATCCCGAGGTCAGGCGTGAGCTGTTCAATGTGGTTCAGTTTTGGATAGATAAGGGCGTCGATGGATTTCGTCTCGACACAATTACGACGATTTCCAAAGCCCCAGACTTCCCGGACGCCCCGGTGGTTGATTCAACGCGAAGCCGACAGCCTGCAACGCAGTATTACATGAATGGTCCGCGGATGATGGAATATCTTCGCGAATTCCACGATGTGTTGCTGTCCGATCCTGCGCTGGTCACGATTGGCGAAGCCCCAGGCGCCACCCCCTTGCAGGCGCTCGATCTGATCGACAGCAAGGCTGGGGTTATGGATATGGTAATCCAGTGGGAGCATATCGAAGCCGATCCTGGCACTGGTGGAAAGTGGGGACCGGAATGGTGGACGGTTCCCCATTTCCGGAAGATTATGTCTGCCTGGCAAAGAGGCCTCGCCGGGAAAGGATGGAACACCCTCTATCTCAACAATCATGATCAGCCGAGAGCTGTATCCCGCTTCGGCGATGACGCGAAATACCACAGCGAGTCTGCCAAGATGCTCGCAACATGCATCCATCTCCTCCAGGGCACGCCTTTCGTATACCAAGGGGAAGAAATCGGCATGACGAACGTCGCCTTTGCCTCGATTGGCGACTACCGATGTGTCGAAACCCTCAATATGTATCAAAAGGAGCGAGCTGCTGGTGTGAGCGATGCCACGCTCATGGAACGCATCCATCGCAAGAGCCGCGATAACGCCCGCACGCCAATGCAGTGGACGGGCAAACCTAACGGGGGCTTCACCGGGGCGAAGCCATGGATTGCCGTCAATCCGAACTATGCCGCCATCAACGTCGAAAAACAGGAAGACGATGTTCTGTCGGTCTTGAATTATTATCGAAAGCTTATCGCATTGCGGAAGTCGAATCCCGTCATCGTTCACGGCTCTTATGCGGATGTCGATACGAATAGTGATTGGGTCTATGCCTTCAAGCGCTCGCGCGATGGGACCGAACTCCTTTGCATCAATAATTTCTCGGCCAACGACATTCCGTTCCGTGCTCCGCTCCCTTCGAACGCTGACTCCATTGAGGTGATTATCGGAAATTATGAAGATGATTACGCAAGGAGCGTGCGTCCGTTCGAAACTCGGGTGTATAGGTATAGAACATGAATCGCTGAAAAAGACGGGGTCTAATGACGAGGAAAGTAGGGAAGCTGTCTATCCAGGACATCGCAGAGATGGCTGAGGTTTCGACGGCAACCGTATCCAGGGTGGTCAACGGATATCCGCACATCACACCGGAGAAACGGGAGCGCGTCCTTAAGGTGATCAAGCAGATGCAGTACGAGCCAAGCTCGATTGCACGCGAGTTGCGTATGTCGCAGACGCGGCGGATCATGGTTACGGCGGCAAACCTTACTTCCCCTGTCGTCGATGAATTGTTTCGGGGGATGGAGCGCCGAGCGACGGAAGGAGGGTACAAGGTATTTTTTGCTCCAACCTCGAAAACCTACGACCGTGAGGTAGATCTCATGGATCAACTCGCAAAACGGGTCTTTGACGGCGCAGTCCTGTTCGGTAGTACTTTATCGGCCAAGGAGCTTGAAAAGGCTGCGAAGCGGTACAACATCGTACAATGTAGCGAATTCGTGCCTGCGCGGGTTGCGGGCGTTTCGATTGACGACGAGGCTGCCGCAAAAGACCTGACGGCCTATCTCCTATCGCATGGTCATAAGAGGATTGGTTTGCTGCGCAAGAGTTCGACCTACTCTGGCCAAGCGCGTGAGCGAGGCTATCGAGCGGCTTTGAAAGAAGCAGGCATGGCTGCTGATACCCCTCTTATTTTCGAGGCTGACTACACATATCAGGGCGGTATCGATGCAACCGCTACACTTCTTTCGTCCCATCCCGACATCACGTCAATATTCTGCACCAACGACCTGATGGCATTGGGGTGCATGAATGCCCTTCGCGCTTCTGGACGAAAAGTCCCAAACGATATCACCGTCGTTGGTTTTGACGGGACGATTGAATCCACAATGTGCGAGCCACAAATAACCACTATTTCGCAGCCGCACTTTGAAATCGGATATTGTTCTATGGATACCTTGATCAATACCATTGAAAGTGGCAGGCGGCAGTCTATGCATCGCTTCTTGCCCCATACACTAACGATCCGCGGATCCGCTTAGCGGCAAAAGCGGAACACGCGGCTCCGGCAGGATCAAGCTTGCTTCGACGCGCTGACGCCAATGCGGGTCGAAGCATAATCGAGGCCGAAATCCACTTAGCGAAACGTTGCAAGCTGTTCAGGCAAACCGAGCTATCTCTGGTAGGACCGGCGCTCCACCTCCAATAGAAGAGCCGACGTACTTTGACGGGGGCGCCTTGACCCCTTCGCAGTACTTCAGGTGACGATCGTGCCACCGCCCGGGCGGGCATGATGACCCTGAAGTGCTCCCTGATTTGGGCGGGAGCTGGAATTTCCGGGGTTATAGCTGAGTTTGGCGGGGATGCCGGTGAGCTGTTCATAAGCGAAATCGGCACTCTACCTATCGCGCTATGTTCGCCAAGTGCAGTTTTTGCATTCGAACAAGCGTTTTTTGCCACTCGTGTTCGCCTTCGGCTGGCAACTAGATTGCCGCTTGTTTGAGGGGCGGACGGATGGGCGTGAGATTTGCCGATGTTCCGGCATTGGCAGGGATTCCACTGTCTTTGGCGGCTTATTTTCTATTCAGTTCCAGCGACATGCTTGTAAAGGCGTTGACGCGGGAAGTCCCGGTTTTCCAGGTTGTCCTGCTTCAGGTGGCCTTCGCGTTCATACCGTTCATGCTTGTGGTGCTCCGGCGCGGCGGCTTCAGCAGACGTATCAGAAATCGCTCGCTGGTCGCCATTCGCGGCCTGCTCGCGGGCGTCAATACGCTTTGCGGCTTCTACGCCTTCTCGGCGCTTCCCCTGGCGGAGGTCTACGCGATCGTTTTCTGCACGCCGATCGTCGTTACGCTCGCTTCCATTCCCGTTCTCGGGGAAACCGTCGGAATGCACAGGATCGCCGTCATCGTCGCCGGCTTCCTCGGAATTCTCGTCATGATCGATCCGATCGCCACCCATTTCAGCCTGGCGCATCTGTCGGCCTTCGGCAGCGTCTTGGCGAGCGCGGCCGTCATCCTGATCATGCGGAAAATCGGCAAAGAAGAGGACCGGGTCAGCATGGTCGCAGCCGTGCTGGCCGGAATCCTGCTCGTCGGTTTGCCGGGCGCGCTCGTCCAATGGCAGCCTCTGAACGGCAAGGCCCTGCTCATTGCCGCCGGTTCCGGCTTTTTCATGGGCGTTGCGCAATTCGTGTCGCTCGAAGCCCTTCGCCGGGCGCCTGCGTCGGTAATCGCGCCCCTGCAATATACGATGCTCGTCTGGGCGCTTGCCTACGGCGTCGCGATATTCGACGACCCTGTGAAAGCCAATGTGCTGGCCGGAGCGCTGATCGTCATCGCCGCCAATCTTTATAACTTCCATCGGGAGCGCCTGCGCGCCCGGCGGATTATCGAGGCGTGAGATCGATGAGGCGACCGTCAGGCGCCGAGATTATCGACGAGATACTGGCGAAGTCGCGCGATGGCGGGCTCGTTCCACCGGCTCTTGGAGGCATAGAAATAATAGGAGTCCAGGTAGGTTTCCGTTGCAACCGCTTCCACCAGCCGGCCCTGACCGATTTCGGGCGCGACCAGGATCTCGTTGGCAAGCGCCACGCCCTGGCCGATCGCCGCGGCCTCGATGACGATATGCGCGTAGCCCAGCTTCTGGCCGCCGAGCGTCGAGGGAGCCTTGACGCCATTGGCGTGCAGCCATCTCACCCAAGCGTCGGTGGTCTGCTCGTGAAGCAGGGGAACCGAGAGCAGGTCGCGCGGCTCCGCCACCGGATGGCGTTCCAGGAAGTCGCGGCTGGCGACGGCGATATGCCTTGGCCGATAGAGTTCGACGGAGTTGCTGTAGGCGATGTACTCCCGCCCGTAGTGAACGGCGACATCGGCTTCGAAGCGCCGGAAATCCGGAAGATGATCGGTTGCCCGCAACAGCACGACATCGACCCGGGCGGCGCGGTTGATCTCTTCGATCCGTGGCATTAGCCACGATTTGTTGAGGCCCGGTCCGCACCACACCTTCAGCTGCTGGTGGCCCGACGGGCGAAGCATGAATGTCGCGTCGTCGATATGGTCGAATGCCACGGCGATACGCTCGTGATACTCCTTTCCCGCATCGGTCAAACGCGTCTCGGCAAAGTTGCTGTCGAGCAGTTTGACCCCGAGCCAATTCTCGAGCTTGCGGACATGGCGCCCCACCACGGTGTGGTGGATCGACAGATTTTCCGCGGCCGAGCGGAGACTGCCGAGCCGGGCGACGGCATCGAAGGCCCGCAAGGCGGTGAGTGGTGGCAAATTACGAGGCATCGAACCCACGGTTTCGTAAGGAGGCGGGACGAAAACTATCATGTGCATTTTTCGCAGTGTGGTGCATTTCGTGCATTCCGGTTAGCGTTTTTTGCACCTCCCCGGGGCTCACGTTCGGCGCGATGGTCTTTCGCATGGAAACAGCTGAAGCGTTTTCGTTTTCCACCAAGACATCGAACCAGAGGATCAACTCCCGTGAGAATCGGTTTTTACACGAACTATTCCAAGGAAACCGCCGAGTTCGCCCATGAGGTCGGCTTCACCAGTCTGCAGCTCTCCGCCTGGCCGGGTTCGGCCCTCGACGCCAACACGACGACCGACGCCGAGCTCGCGGAAATCCGCAGGGATCTCGACAGCAAGAATATCCAGATCTCGGCTCTGGGATATTATCCCAACTACCTGCATCCCGACGATCATGAACGCGAGGCGGCGCAAGCTTACCTGCCCAAGGTCATGAACCTCGCCTCTCGCCTCGGCGTCGAGGTGGTGGCGACCTTCGCCGGCCAGGACCCGCGGCTCAATGTCGAGGAGAACATCCCTGCTTTTAAGGAGCTTTTCTCCCGGTATTGCGATCTCGCCGAAAAATCGAACGTGAAGATCGCCCTCGAAAATTGCCCGATGATCAACGTCGTAACGATGAAGGGCAACAACATCGCCTACAGCCCGGAAATCTGGGACGTAATCTTCGACGCCGTTCCCTCCGACCGCCTCGGCCTCGAATTCGATCCGTCGCATCTCGTCTGGCAGGGCATCGATTACTGCCAGGCGATCAAGGATTATGCCAGCAAGGTATTCCATGTTCACGCCAAGGACATGGAGATCGACCGGAAGATCCTCGCCCGGAGCGGGATTCTCGGGCGCTCCTTCGCGCCGAAAAAGGGCCTCGACCGCCGCTGGTGGCGCGCGCGCGCGCCGGGTTGGGGCGAGGTCGACTGGCCGAAGTTCATCAGCGCCGTCATCGTCTCGGGCTACCAGGGCAATCTCGACATCGAGCATGAGGATGACGTCTTCGCGAGCATGCAGACGATCCACTCGATCAGGTCGGAGGCCGACGTGGTCAGCAATTACAGCCAGGAGCGCGCCGGCTTGCGGCTCGGCTACAACACGCTTTCCAAGCTGATCGTGACGTGAGGCGGGGAGGTTCAGATGAGCAATTCAGCCGATATTTCCACCCTTGAAATCGTCGAGCCGACTGAAAAAATCGTGCTCTTCAACGGCAAGGATCTTTCCGGATGGTTCTCGGATATTCCGGCGCGTGACGAAGACCCGTCGTCGCCCGATATCGTCGAAGTCAATGATGGCGTCATCGTCACTCCCGGCAAGGCGGTGGGACATCTGGTTTCGGAAAACGCGTTTCGGAACTACCGCCTCGAAGTGGACTACCGATTGTCCGGCGAGGGCGGTGGCGGAAGCATTCTCGTCCATGTCTCGAAGCTTCGCATGCTTCGGACGAAATCGAAGAACATTTTCCCGCAATCGCTCGACGTGAAGATCCGGCATCATGATGCAGGCGATATCTACTGCATCATCGACAACATCCTCTGTGACAATCCCGAACGGCGACCGCTGGAAAAGGGCCAAAAGCCCGGCGGCGGCGATCAGGATGGCCGCCACATCGTCAAGATCGTCGACGCCGAAGCTCCGCTCGGCGAATGGAACAGGATGGCGTTCGAGTGCAAGGGACGCGCCCTGCGCATCTGGCTGAACGGCGTCCTCGTCAACGACGGTTACGATTGCACGACCGATCACGGCAAGGTCGCGCTGCAGGTGACGGAGCAGCGCGTCGAGTTTCGCCGGGTGGAAGTTTTTCCGCTCTAATCGCCGGTATCGGCGCGCCGGCCAGCCCCGCGCGCCGATGCACCACAAACCGAAGTCGGCAGGTCTTACCATGTATCAACTTCAATTTCGGGATGTGCTCTCTGCCTGGAACCTGTTCCTGGATGGGCTGCTGCTCACCTTGGGCCTGTCCGGCATTGCTCTTGGCGGCGGGCTGCTGCTCGGCATCGCCGTCGCCGTAACGCGCGTCTATGGGCCTGGATGGGCGGCAAGGACGGTCACCGTCTATATCGAGGTCATCAGGAACACGCCGCTTCTGGTTCAGCTCTTCACAGTCTATTTCGGACTGCCGAGCCTCGGCATCCGCATCCCCGGGCTCTATGCGGCGATGATCTGCTTCGTCATGTATCTCGGGGCATATCTCGCAGAGATCATCCGTGCCGGCATCGAGGCCGTTCCGCAATCCCAGAAGGAAGCGGGGGCATGCCTTGGACTGTCGGGCTACCAGGTGTTCCGGTACGTCGTCCTCGTGCCCGCCATCAAGGACATGTTCCCGGCGCTCGCCAGCCAGTTCGTCTTCTTCATGCTGTCGACCTCGGTGGTCTCGCAAATCGCGGTATCCGACCTGTTCCACATGGGCTCGATCGTCCAGGCGATGACCTATCGCGACTTCGAGATCTACCTGCTCATCGGCGCGCTCTATCTGGCGCTCGCCCTTCTCTTCAGGGCCGGTTTCGCCACCATCTACCTGCTGTGCTTTGGAGGGGACGAATGATCCGCGACATCCAACTGCTCGACTTGCTGACGATCGTCGAGGCCGCCGGAACCACCCTTCTCCTCTCCCTGGTGGCATTCGCCGGATCGTCTCTGCTCGGGCTTCCTATCGCCGCACTCCGCCTTTCCCGCATCCCGCCGGTCCGGTGGCTCGCGATCGTCTATGTGCAAATCGTGCAGGGCACGCCTCTCTTGGTCTGGCTGTTCCTTCTGTTCTTCGGGCTCGCCACGCTGGGCTTCAACATTTCCGCCTGGCTCGCGGTCTCGATCGGCTTCTCGATCTACGGCGGCGCGTTTCTGGGGGAGACCTGGTACGGCGCCTTGCGATCGGTCTCGGCCACGCAATGGGAGGCGGCATCCTCGCTCGGGCTCGGCATCGTTCACCAGTTCACGCGGGTGATCCTGCCCCAGTCCATCCGGATTGCGATTCCGCCGACAATCGGCTTTGCCGTCCAGCTTCTCAAGAACACCTCGCTCGCATCGACCATCGGCGTCTACGAACTGACCCAGAGCGGTCAATTCCTCTCCGCGGCGACCTACAAGCCGCTGCTCGCCTATTCGATCGTCGCAGCGATCTACTTCGTCATTTGCTACCCGCTCACCACGTGGAGCCGCGGCCGGGAAAGGAAGCTTGATGTCAATCGTTGAACTGAAAAACGTCGAGAAGCGGTTCGGGCCGCTGACGGTGCTGCACGACGTCTCCCTTGATATCCAGCCGGGCGAAATCGTATCCGTCCTCGGGCGGTCCGGCTCGGGCAAGAGCACGATGTTGCGCTGTATCAACGGCCTGGAAGCGATCCAGAACGGCTCGGTCGTCGTCGACGGAATCACCGTGAACGACCCGCAGACGGATCTCAGAAAACTGCGCCAGCAGGTCGGCATGGTTTTCCAGAGCTACAATCTGTTTCCGCACCTGACGGTGGGGCAAAACATTACCCTGGCGCCGAAGCTCGTGCAGGGCCTTCCCAAAGATGAGCTGCGCGCCCTCGCCGGGGAGGCGCTGCGGCGGGTCGGCCTCGAAGACAAGCTCGATCATTTGCCGCGCCAGCTTTCCGGCGGGCAGCAGCAGCGCGTGGCGATCGCGAGATCGCTGGCGATGAAGCCCAAGGTAATGCTGTTCGACGAGGTCACTTCCGCGCTCGATCCCGAACTGACCGGCGAGGTCCTGAAAGTCCTGGAGGACGTGGCGGCGGCAGGCATGACGATGATCCTCGTCACCCACGAAATAGGCTTTGCCAAACGTTTCGGCACCAGGGTCGTGTTCATGCACAAAGGCAAGGTGTGGGAGGACGGCCCGGCGAAAGCCGTTCTTTCCGATCCGAAGACAGCGGAGCTGAGCTCCTTCCTCAGCGCCGTCCTCCATTAATCACCAAGAAAAGGGGAACCTCATGAAAAAGAAACTGATCAAAGCCCTCGCCATCGTTATCGGCGTTGCGGGTGCCGCGACGAACGCCTGGGCCGACAGGCTCCAGGACATTCTGTCGAGCGGCGTCATCCGCGTCGCCGTGTCGCTGGACAGCCCGCCCTTCGGATCCGTCGGCGCCGACGGCAAGCCCGTCGGGTTCGATATCGAAATGGCGGAAATGGTCGCCAAGGCCTTGAACGTCAAGCTCGAAACGGTCGGCGTACCATCGGCCAATCGCGTCGCCGTTCTTGTCACCGACAAAGCGGACCTCGTGATCTCCAACCTTGGCATCACGCCGGAGCGCGCCAAGCAGGTTCTCTATTCCGCGCCCTATGTGAACACGGTGCTCGGCGTGTTCGGACCCAAGAGCCTGCCTGTTTCCACGCTCGACGATCTGAACGCCTACACGGTTTCCGCGACGCGCGGAGCCGCTGCGACGCAAGCGATCCTGTCAAGAAATCCAAGCGCCCAGGTGAAGCAATTCGAATCAGACTCCACCTCCGCAACGGCCTTCCTCTCCGGCCAGACCGATCTGCTGACGTCGAGCACGACGACCGTCGCGGCGCTGAAGAAGCAGAATCCGGACAAGGAAATGGAGCTGCTGATCGCGCTCCGGTCCTCGCCGGCGCACATGGCGGTGCGGATGGGAGAGCTGAACTTTCTCGCCTGGGTGAACAGCTTCATCTACTACAGCCAGTTGAACGGCGATCTCGATCGCCTCAGCCAGACCTATCTCGGCCTGCCCTTACAGCCTCTTCAGCTGGGCCTTCCAACCCGTTAAGAACTTATCAGGGTCGATCACAGCTGCGCAGCGATCGATCCCGATCCATCAAGAGCACGCGCAGCTATTACGCGCTTCGAAACTGATATTGTCGACAGCATGGCCGTCCTGTGCCCGTCATCGATGCGTTCGACCCTGCGCGCCGCATCTTACCGGACTCGATCCTGCCAAAAGCAACAATGCCATTCTTCTCCTCAACCTTCTGGACAGCCTGGAGACCGCAAATGCCTGAAGCCGAACTTCGCCGTCCTGCAGAACAGATCTACGCTGGCGAGCTGGCCGCCCTTGCGAAGGGGCGATGACCGTCGCCGGCCCGCCAGTTGGAAGCTCTCTCCGCAGGCGGTCGTCACCTATCTCCTTGGCGGATGGAATACCGGTATCGGCCAAATATGTCGGGAACCGGCGATTGATCGAAACGGCCGTCGCCACGCTCGCGACGAACCGAGCACTGCTGCTGCTTGGTCTGCCGGAACGGCGAACGCAAAATCGACCTTGCCGTCGGCGCGCATCCACATCAGGGCAAGCCAATGCTTGCAGGGAAACTTCCGGCTCGGGCAACTGCATTTATAGCCGGCATTGGCTTCAGTGACGGAAATTCTGTAGGGCGTGGCGCCGGAGCCTTGGCAATCGCCCCAGATGAGGCCTGATCCGTCCTCTGCGAGCGTCGGCCAGATCGAGAGTTTGAGAAGCTTCAGGGAGCGAGCCTTGATCCGGAGAAAGCTCCTCAATCTTTGCCAGACTCAAACTCAATGGAACCCCCTCTCGGCCACATCCCACGATCGCGCATTTTCTGGCATGGCATAGCAGAAAGTGCAACGCCTGCCGGCGCGACAACCCGTTATGGAGAGTGCGGAAGGCTGCGGCGTGGGTCAAAGAGCAGCCGAATTGGCGTTCCTTGATCGGCCCGGTCGGTAGGGCTACTCCTTCACCGCACCCGTCATCGAGGACACGTAATAATCCACGAAGAACGAGTAGAGGATGACCACCGGCAGCGAGCCGAACAGCGCGCCCGCCATCAGCGCCCCCCATTCGAAGACATCGCCGCGCACCAGTTCGGTCAGCACGCCGACGGGAATGGTTTTATTCTCCGATGACTGAATGAAAGTAAGGGCATAGATGAATTCGTTCCAGGATAGCGTGAAGGCGAAGATGCCGGCTGAGATCAGCCCCGGCACGGCCAGCGGCAGGATGATCTTGGTCAAAATCTGCCACCGGTTGGCGCCATCCACCAGGGCGCTTTCTTCCAGTTCGAAGGGGATCGAGCGGAAGTAACCCATCAGCAGCCAGGTGCAGAAGGGAATGAGGAAGGTCGGATAGGTGAAGATCAGCGCCAGCCGGGAATCGTAAATCCCGAGCTTGAAGACGATGAAGGCAAGCGGGATGAAGAGGATCGAAGGCGGCACGAGATAGGCGAGGAAGATCACCAGGCCGACGGAGCGTGAGCCGGTAAAGCGGACGCGCTCGATCGCATAGGCGCCGAGGACCGACGCCACCAGCGAGAGGAAGGTGGAGCAGACCGCGACCAGCATCGTGTTCCACAGCCAGCCCGGATAGGATGTCTCGAGGAACAGGTATTTGATGTGCGCAATCGTCGGTCCGACCACCCAGAACGGGCTGTAATTTGTATAGTCGGTCAGCTGCTCGTTGGGTTTCACCGCGGTGATCGCCATCCAGTAAAACGGGAAGAGCAGCACGAAGACGAAAACCGCCATCGGCAGATACAGCATCACGATCCGCCGCGGCAGGCGGTTCAGATAGCTCATGCCTTCGGCATTGTCGGTCACGACCTGATCTGCGGTGTTGGCCCGATCGGCTGTGTTTGAATGTGTCGACATCGTCATTCTCCTAATCCTGGCCGCCCTGCTGCCATTTGCGCCGCTGCAGGCCGAAGAAGCTGAACATGATCGCGCCGAGCAGGAAGGGCACCATGGCGACGGCGATCGCCGCACCCTCGCCGAGCTGGCCGCCGGGAATGCCGCGCTGGAACGAGAGCGTCGCCATCAGATGTGTGGCGTTGACCGGCCCGCCCTTGGTCAGCACGTAGATCAGCTGGAAATCGGTAAAGGTGAAAAGCACCGAGAAGGTCATCACGACGGCGATGATCGGCGTCAGCATCGGCAGCGTCACATAGCGGAAACGCTGCCAGCTGGTGGCGCCGTCGAGCGAGGCTGCCTCCTGCAGCGACGCCGGGATCGTCTGCAACCCCGCAAGCAGCGAGATCGCCACGAAGGGAATGCCGCGCCAGACATTGGCGACGATGACGGATATGCGCGCATTGATCGGATCGCCGAGAAAGTTGATCGGCCCGCTGATCAGCCCCAGTTTCATCAGCGACCAGGAGATGATCGAGAACTGGGAATCGTAGATCCACCAGAAGGCCAGCGCCGAAAGCACCGTCGGCACCACCCAGGGGAGCAGGACGATCGCCCGGAAGAAGGATTTATAGGGCAGATGCTGGTTGAGCAGCATCGCCAGCCAGAGGCCGAGCGCGAATTTCAGCACCGAGGCGACGAAGGTGTAGAGGACGGTGTTGAACACCGACAGCCAGAAGACCGAGTCATCCATCAGGAACTGGTAGTTCTCCAGCCCGATGAAGATGCCGTCGCGGCCGATCCGCGTATCGGTGAAGCCGAGCCAGACCCCGAGCCCCAGCGGGTAGGTGAGAAAGCAGACAAGGAACACCGCCGCCGGCAGCATGAACAGGAAGCCGAGCACATTGTTGTTCTGCAGGAGCGAAGAGACCGGCCCACGTCCATTCCCCGAATTTGCCATCGACATTGCTTATCTCCAGATCGCGTTTGGACTCTCCGAGGAGCGTGCGGCATGCCGACGCCGGCATGCCGCTTGTTTCCATGCATGTCGGTATCCCCGGAACCGCTACACACTTCCGGGCGACATGCATTGAGCGGGGCCTAGACGCGATAGTAGCGGTTTGCCCGGCGTTCAGCTTCCTTCATCGCATCCTCAGGCGACATCTGGCCGGTGACGGCGGCGGCATACATGTCGACCAGAACGTAGTCGGCCATGGTTGCCGCCGAGGCGTAGCCGAGCGGGCCGGCATAACCGTTCGGGCGCAGCTTTTCCGAGGCGCGCGCATAGGGCGCGTGGACCGGATCGGCGGTCCAGACCGGGTTCTTGGCGAAGGCCTTGAGCGGCTGGCAGCAATAGGCGCTGGAGCCCTGGATCCAGGCATTCATCTGGTCGGCTTCCATCATGAACTTGATGTAGGCCTTGGCGGCTTCCGGATATTTGGTGTGCTTGAACAGAAGCAGCGAGCTCGTCTGGCAAAGCTCGACGCTCTTGCCGACCGGGCCGATCGGGAAGTTGGTCGTGCGGATGTCCTTGGCGATCTCGGCGAGCTTCGGGTCGTTCTTGGCGGTGTAATAGACCGAAACACCGTTGGCGATCAGCGAGACTTGGCCGGCCAGGAAGGCGCGGTTGTTGTTGACGTCCTGCCAGCTTTCCGTGCCCGGAATGAAGGTCGCGTAGAGCTCCTTGGCATAGTTGATCGAAGCCAGCGTCTCCGGGCTGTTGATCGTTACCTTGCCGCCTTCGTCGACCATCTTGCCATTATGGCTCCAGAGCAGCCAGTGGGCGTAATTGTTGCCGTCACCGACCGCCTTGCCGTGCGGGAAGCCGGCCGGCGTGCCCTTTGCCTTCATCGCCTTGCACAGTTCGAGGAAGCCTGCGGTATCGTTGGGGAATTCGTTGAAACCGGCAGCCTTCACATGGCTGTCGCGATAGACGACGGCATTGCCGATCGCCGTCAGCGGCATGGCGATGAAGGTGTCGCCGCGCGTCGCATAGCCCTTCACGCCGTCGTACCAGCCCTCATACTTGTTGCCGAGGTAATTGCCGAGTTCGGTGAGGTCGACCAGCTTGTCCGGATATTGGTGGGCGTCGTCGAACCAGCACATGATGAGATCGGGGCCGGAACCGACATTGGCGGCAACCGCAGCCTTCGGGCGGATATCCTCCCAGCTTTCCTTGTCGATGCGCACTTCGACGCCGGTCGCTTCGGTGAATTTCTTGGTGTTGGCGATCCAGGCCTCCTCGTCGCCCTTGACGAAAGGCGTCCAGCGCAGCAGCCGCAGGCTGGCGCCGCTTTCCGGCGTGTAGGTCGGTTCGGCCTGCGCAAAAGATGGCTTGATGCCGAAGCCGGCAGCGCCGGCAACGGCTGCCGATGCAGCAAGAAATTCACGTCTCTTGATCGTCATGAGATTCCTCCTCATTGAAACAGCGGAAGCAATTCTCCGGCGTCCACCTCCCGCTTGGGTGGACGGCGGCCTGGCATCCCCGGAGCGGAAGCGCCCACGGAATGCTTGCGCTCCGGCGGCGGGGAAGGCTCCTCCCCTCCCGCGCCGCCGGATGGCATCAGTCGGTCAATCTCTGGCCGCCTTCGGCATCGAAGAGATGGACGTGCGAAGCGTCGATCGCCACGCGGATCGCTTCGCCCGGGCGGGCATTGACGCGCTCCCGGAATACGCAGCTGACATCGCTGCCGCCGAGGCGAACGGTCAGATGGGTCTCATAGCCGGTGGGTTCGATCACCACGATCTCGGCCGGCACACCGTTCGGATCGAGCGAGATATATTCGGGGCGCAGCCCATAGACGAGTTCGCGCCCCACCGCACTTGCGGGCGGATCGGCGACGGGCAGCCGCGTGCCATTGGCGGCGACGAACTGGCGGGCGTCTTCCGGGTCGAGCCTGCCCTTGATCATGTTCATCGCCGGCGAGCCGATGAAGCCGCCGACGAACAGATTGGCGGGCTTGTCGTAAAGTTCGAGCGGCGATCCGATCTGCTCGACGATGCCGTCATGCATGACGACGATCTTGTCGGCCATGGTCATCGCCTCGATCTGGTCGTGGGTGACGTAAACGGTGGTGGTTTTCAGCCGCTGGTGCAGCTCCTTGATCTCGGCGCGCATGGCGACGCGCAGCTTGGCATCGAGGTTGGAGAGCGGTTCGTCGAACAGAAAGACTTCCGGATCGCGCACGATCGCCCGGCCCATGGCGACACGCTGGCGCTGGCCGCCGGAAAGCTGGCGCGGATAGCGGTCGAGCAATTTGTCGAGACCGAGGATGCCGGCGGCATATTTCACCCGCTTTTCGGCCTCCGCCTTCGGCGCCTTGTTGAGCATCAGCGAGAAGCCCATGTTCTGCTCTACCGTCATATGCGGATAGAGCGCGTAGTTCTGAAAGACCATGGCGATGTCGCGGTCCTTCGGCGGCAGCGTGTTGACCACGCGCCCGCCGATCTTGATCTCGCCGCCGGAAATATTCTCGAGCCCTGCCAGCATCCGCAGAAGGGTCGACTTGCCGCAGCCCGAGGGGCCGACGAGGATGACGAATTCCCCATCGGCAATGTCGATATCCACGCCCTTGATGACCGGATGCACACCGAAGGATTTCCGCACATCCGCGAATTGAACGCCTGCCATACTCACTCCTCCCAGAAATCGAGCGCTACATGCTTTAAATATTCGTATCTCACTCTGTCTTGCCGGCGGCTGCCATCTCTCCCAACTCCGTCAGCCACCGCAATCCCGCATCTGTGGGGGTCCCGCGCGGGACCCCCTCCACCCTTTCCTCAATTGCCTCGGGACGCTGCCGGAGCGTCCTCGGCGAGATAGACCTCGATCAGCTCGTCGACGCTGGTTTCGGCTGTGAAACCCAGTTGCGTCGCACGATCAGGCGTAAAGGATTTCGGCCATCCGGCGACGATCCCTTCGATGACCTCGTCGCGGCGGCGGTCGATCAGGTCGACCGCCTCGGGGCCGGCGGCGCGGCGCAATGCGGCGATCTGGTCGGCAACGGTGGCGGCAACCCCCGGCATGGTCAGCGTGCGGCGTGCACCCAGCGACGATGTGTCGAGCGTTGCGGCGTGGATCAGAAATTTGACGGCGGAACGCGGGCTTGCCAGCCAGTGCTTGACCGTCTCCTCCACGGGAAGAACCGCCCGCTGGCCGGCCAGCGGCTCTCGCAGGATTCCGGAAAAGAAGCCGGACGCGGCGGCGTTCGGCGCACCCGGCCGGATGACGATGGTCGGCAGTCGAATTCCGACGCCGTCGACGAAGCCGCGGCGCGAATAGTCGGCCAGCAAAAGCTCGGATATCGCCTTCTGCACGCCATAGCTGGTGAGCGGCGCCTGGACATAATCGTCGGGGATCGGATCGGGAAACGGCGCGCCGTAGACCGCGATCGACGAAGAGAAGACGAGCCGGGGAACATAGGCTTGCCGGCTTCCCTCGTGCCGGATCGCCTCCAACAGCAATCGTGTGCCATCGAGATTGACCCGGTAGCCGAGGTCGAAATTGCGCTCGGCCTCGCCGGAAACGATCGCGGCGAGATGGAAGATCACGTCGGCCCGGCGAGCCGCCAGGGCTTGCGCCGCATCGCCTTCGGAAATGTCGGCCGCCAGCGCTTCGACCGAGGCAACGACGCCTGACGGCACCGGCGGCGGCGCGATATCCACAAGCGTCATGCGGGTGATCGTTCGAGCGCCGAGGGAACCGCTGCGCGCCAAGCTGGCGGCGAGCTTCCGGCCGATCATTCCTCCCGCTCCGATAATGAGAATATGCATCCTCTTCCCCCTGTCTTCGATGACGTGTCTCACCCGCTCTTTGCCTGCGAACTAGGCGAGGAGCAGTTTGGTTGTCGTGTAAATGCGGGTTTCATGGATCGCGAAGGCTGCGCATGCGGCGTCCGGATCCCGCGTCTCCAGGCCGGCGAGGATCAGCCGGTGATCGGCGATGCTCGTGGCGATCGTGCCGGGCTGCGAGACGACGCGCCTGCGGTGGCTCAGAAGATAGGAATAAAGATCGGCGGCCATGTCGGCCAGAACCGCATTGCCGCTGGAACGGTAGATGGCGGTGTGAAATTCGCGGTCGCAGATCAAAAAACGGACGGGATCGTCACAGGCGGCTTCCTGTGCCGCGATCGACTTGCCGAGATAATCAAGCGTCGACGCGTCCATCTTGACCGCGGCGGCCCTGACGACCTGTGCTTCGATCAGCAGCCGCGCCTCATGAACATTGTCGAGACTATAGGCCGCAATGTCGCGATAGCGCGCCGCCTGGACAGCCAGTTCGCCGACATCTTCCGATGCCACCACCGTGCGCGTTCCCTGCGCAACCGAGAGAATACCGTGCGTGGAAAGGATGAGGATCGCGCCGCGGACGGTCTCGCGGCTGACCGAAAGCGCGCCAGCCAGTTCACGTTCGCTGGGCAGCGGATCGCCTGTCTTGAGGATGCCGGTGGCGATAAAGGTCGCGATTTTCTGGACGACGAAGTCTTTCATCGACTTCTTCGGCGCGCCGCCCAGCGTCGCAACCTCTTCGAGCATGGCCCGCACATCCATCGCCATGCCCTCCCCCTGAGGTCTACTGGTCCGGTAAGTGGGCCAGTAGACCTCAGGGGGAGAGGATTGTCAAACGCTTGATGTCGGCAATCCACTCCGCCGTAATTGGGAGCGGTTTTACGAAGGGCAAGACGGCACGCGGAGAAAGTTCATCCCGCTAAAACAAGCCGGTCACGGACAAGCTCTGCCGTTCGCAATGCTCAACCCGCGCTTAAGACTTTGCCTAAGCGTTTGATTGCCTGCTCCAGCGGGCGGTGGCCGTCGCCATAATCCTCCCAGGCCGATGATTTCGACAGCAGCGCCGGCACGGTGCGGATGGTGAAGCGTTTGGGGTCGAGATCCGATTTGACCTGGCTCCAGGTCAGCGGCATCGACACGGTGGCGCCCGGCCGGGCACGGGGCGACAAAGGTGCCACCGCCGTCGCCATCCGGTCATTGCGGAGATAGTCGAGGAAGATGCGGCCGTTCCGCAGGCTCTTGGTCATCTTGATCAGATAGAGATCGGGATTGTCGCGCGCCATCTGCTGGCAGACGTCATGCGCGAAGCTCTTCGCCTCCGCCCAGGAAAGCGGCTTGCGCTTGTTGATCGCAAGCGGCGTGACGACATGCAGGCCCTTGCCGCCTGTTGTCTTGCAGAAACCGACGAGACCGAGCGCCTCGAGACGATCGCGCATCTCGCGGGCGGCGGAAACGACCGTCGAGAACGGCACGTCGGGGCCGGGGTCGAGGTCGAACACCAGCCGGCCGGGCACCTCCGGCTTATGCGGTTCACAATTCCAGGGATGCAACTCGACGGCGCCGATCTGCGCGACGGCGGCCAGGCCCTCGACCCGGTCGATCTGCAGATAGGGTTTCTTGTCGCCGAAGACCTTGACGAGTTCGAGAAGGTTCGAGGTGCCGGGCATCGCATGGCGCTGGAAGAACTGCTCGCCGCCGAGCCCATCGGGCGTACGGATGATCGAACAGGGACGCCCCTCGATATGCGTGATCATCCAGCCGCCGACGGCTTCATAATAGCGGGCGAGCTCCTCCTTGGTCACCGGCCGACGGTCATTGGCATCCGGCCACAGCGGCTTGTCCGGATTGGAGATCATCACCCCCATCACCTCGGCCTTGGCGCCCATTCGGCGGGCGGGCCTCGCCTTCACCTCCGCCGCCGGCTCCGGCACCTCGGTCTCTTCAGGCCTGGCCGGCCGTTCGGCCTTGACCTCTCTCGCCGGCTTGTCCTCGCGCAAGCCCTTGAAGGCCGCTTGGCGGACGATGCCGTCGGCGGTCCAGCCGGCGAATTCGATTTCCGCCACCAGCTTGGGCTTCAGCCAGGTGACCTCGGCCTCCTTCTTCGGCGCGCCGATGCCGGTGAAGGGCGATTTCGTCGCCTCGAGCGCCTGCAGCTTCGGCAGCAGCGTTTCCACTTTCTTGGCGCCATATCCCGTGCCGACGCGGCCGACATAGACGAAGTGGTCGCCGCGGTAGACGCCGACCAGCAGCGATCGGAATTTGCCGTTGGTCTTGGCATAGGCGCCGATCACCACTTCATGGCCGGCGCGGCATTTCGACTTCGCCCAGCTGTCGGTGCGGCCGGATTGATAGGGCGCATCGCCCTGTTTGGAGACGATGCCTTCCAGCGACAGTTTGCAGGCGGAGCGCAGGACCGCATCGCCGCCGGTCTCGAAATGCTCGACGAAACGGATCCGAGGCTCATCGCCGGCCTCCGACAGCAGGCTTTGCAGCCGCGCCTTGCGCTCGACGACGGGCAGAGAGCGCAGGTCCTCGCCACCGTTGTAGAGAAGATCGAAGGCGAAATAAACGAGATCGCCGGTCCTGCCTTCCGAAATGGCGGCCTGCAGGGCGGCGAAATCCGGGGCGCCATGATCGTCGAGAGCGCAGATCTCGCCGTCGATGATGGCGTCGGGCAGCGCCGATGCCGCCTCGGCGATCTCGGGATATTTGCCGGTCCAGTCGAGCCCTTTCCGGGTCTTCAGCGTCACCTCGCCCTCGAGTATGCGCATCTGGATACGGTAGCCGTCGAACTTGATCTCGTGGATCCAGCCCTCGCCGGGCGGCGGACGCTCCAGGGTCTGGCAAAGCTGTGGCGCAATGAAATCCGGGAGGTCGATTGGCGCTGTTTTCGGCGTCCTGCCGGTTCGGCCCTCCTCCTTCCTCTCTTCGGCGGCCAGCCCGTGATTGCTGTCCCAGACCGCATCCGCCTTGAGATCGCCGCCCTTGAGCATGAACGGCTTTGGCTTGCGGCCCTTGCCGGCGGCGATTGCGTCCATCGTCCGGCCGGAGGCGACAGAGGTGTCGTTCTCGTCAAGCACCGCTGCGCCGTCTTCCTCGACCGAGAATTCGTCATGGTGCTTGATCAGCAGCCAGTTGGTTCGCTTGCCGCCGTTGCGATCGTTGCGCATGCGCACCAGCACGAAGCTGCCGTGCAGCCGTTCGCCTTCCAGGGTGAACTTGAAGTCGCCCTTGGCAAGCGCCTGTTGCGGGCTCTTCTTTCCCTCGGGCTCCCAATAGCCGCGGTCCCACAGCATCACCGTGCCGCCGCCATACTGGCCTTTCGGGATCGTGCCTTCGAAGTCGCCATAATCGAGCGGGTGATCCTCGACCTCGACGGCCAGCCGCTTGTCGTGCGGATCGAGAGACGGGCCTTTGGTCACAGCCCAGGATTTGAAGACGCCGTCGAGCTCCAGCCGCAAATCGTAATGCAGCCGGGTGGCGTCATGTTTCTGGATGACGAAGCGGTGACGGTTGCTGCGGGCGATCTGCTTCTCGCCGCTCGGCTCCGCCGTCTTTTGAAAGTCGCGCTTCGATCGATATGTCGAGAGGTTGTCACTGGCCATGGTCGTTCCCGCAAGCAGCATCCACGCACGAAATGCCGGCCGGCGGCTGGAAGTTCCATGATGGCCTTTTCCAGCGGCGGTCTTGCCGGCGCATTCGGTCTGTCGGCGACAAAAGCGACGAAAAAATTTCGCCGGCGCGTCGCATCGTTCTCGTGCTTCAAACGTTAATTGCTACCACCGGGATGCAAACATGCGCGTTGACCAATGGCTCTCTCTTCTCATCATCGCGCTCATGATGGGTGCCTTCGTATGGGGCCGTTACCGATACGATATCGTCGCCGTGAGTTCGCTTCTCCTAGCAGTCATCGTCGGCATCGTCCCTGCTAAAATTGCCTTTTCCGGTTTTGCCGATGACATCGTCATCATCGTCGGCAGCGCGCTGATCGTCAGTGCGGCGATATCGAGATCCGGGATCATGGATCTGGCGCTGCGCCGATTTTCTCCGGAAAGACGCGGGCCGCGGATGCAGCTGATCATTCTGGTCGCCATCGTCGCCGCCCTGTCGGCTTTCGTCAAGAATATCGGGGCGCTGGCGATCATGATCCCGGTTGCCGTGCAGATGGCCCGCAAATCCCGCGTCTCGCCGTCGATGTTCCTGATGCCGATGTCTTTCGCCTCGCTGCTCGGAGGGCTGATGACGCAGATCGGCACATCGCCGAATATCATCGTTTCCCGGGTGCGCGAGGAGATCACCGGGCAGCCGTTCACGATGTTCGACTATACGCCCGTCGGCCTGGCGCTCTCGGTCGCCGGCGTTGTCTTTCTGGCGCTGTTCTACAAGCTGCTGCCTGAGAGATCGCGGGTGGAAACGTCGATGGATGAGGCGGTGGCGATCAAGAACTACACGACCGAAGCCAAGGTCATCTCGCCGTCGGCGGCGATCGGCCGCTCCGTCAGCTGGCTGCAGAAGCCGGCCGGCGGCGATGCGATGGTGACGGCGATTATCGGCGGCAGCGGCCAAAGACGAACGCCGCTTCCCGACACCGTGCTCAAGGATGGCGATCTTCTGATTATCGAGGGCGAGCAAAGCGCCCTCGACAAGATCGTCAGCGAGGCCAGGCTGCAGCTGTCCGATCGTAAACACGAGCCGGAGATGCGCCAGGATATCAGTTCCGTCGAAGCTATCGTCGGCGAACATTCCCGCCTGATCGGCGTCAGCGCCAAAGACGTCTCGCTCTTCCACAATACCGGCCTCAACCTTCTTGCCGTCAGCCGCCGCGACAGGCGCATCACCGAGCGTCTGGGCGAGATCAAAATCCGCAACGGCGACGTCCTGGTGCTGCAGGGCGACTTGCAGAAGCTGCCGGATCTCTTGCGCGAATGGGGCTGCCTGCCGCTGGTCGAACGGGATTTGAAGCTCGGCAACGCCCGCAACGGCATGATCCCCGTCATCATCCTGCTGGCGACGATGGCGGCGACGGCCTTCGGCGGCATCCCCGTCGCGACGGCATTTTTCGCCGCCGCCTTTCTGATGGTGGTTACCGGGTCCATTCCCTTGCGCGAGGTCTACCATCATCTCGATGCGCCCATTCTGATCATGCTGGCCGCGCTGATCCCGATCAGCGATTCGCTCAGAACCACCGGAACGACCGACATCATCGCCGACCTGCTGTCGCGCACCGCCGAGATGCTGCCGCCGTTCGGCGCTCTGGCATTGATCCTGGTTGCGGCCATGGCCGTGACGCCGTTTTTGAACAATGCAGCGACCGTTCTGGTCATGGCGCCGATCGCCGCGACCTTTGCCGCCAAGCTCGGCTACCGGCCCGACGCCTTTCTGATGGCGGTGGCGATCGGCGCCGGCTGTGATTTCCTCACGCCGATCGGCCACCAGTGCAACACGCTGGTCATGGCGCCGGGCGGATATCGATTTGGCGACTATGCGCGATTGGGCCTGCCGCTCTCACTCATCGTCGTGCTGGTCAGCGTGCCGGCCCTGCTGGCCGTCTGGCCGATCTGACCCATGCCTGAGCTGGGTGTTCGGGTAACCACTGCGAGGCAATTCAGGCTGCGCCGTCGGCGCAGCCTGGCGGCATTACTTCCACTGCGTCCCGTCGGCGCCGGCGCAGCCATAGGGTGGCAGAGACGTGGCGAAGGTGGTTTTCAGCTTGGCGCAGCCCCAGCTGTTGATCGGGCCGGGCATGGCATTGTTGAGCGTGATGCCGATTTCATCATAGGGGCTGTCGGTGTTGCTGACATAGCGATACCAGCGAAAACCGGTAAAGACGACGACGGCCAGAGCGATGACCAGCAGCAGGCGAAGCAATTTTCTCATCATATTTCCTTTAAGTGCAAACGCTGCCGTTTAGAGCATGTCGCGCAAAAGTGCGCAGCGGTTTTGCGACAACGACATGCGTTAAAACAAAGGCCTAAAGCACGAGAAGCGAATCTGAAAGATCGCGACGCGCTTTAGCACTCCGATGCCGAAGCCGAAAGCTCCGGCCGGATACAGGACGCGGCAATTCTGCAGCGTCTTTTGCGGCTCCTGAAAAGCGGCGCGCGCTGTGGTAGCAATCTGAAAAACTCCGGGCGCAATCGATTCTATGACGGGATCTGCAATGACCATCGAAGCGGCACGCAATCCGCATCCCATCTATTTCATCGGCGCTTTTGCGACCGGTGGGCTTCTGACGTTTATGGTGCATCTCAATGGGGAGCTGGCACGTTACGGCAATCCGCTGTTCTCCTCCTGGACCGCTCACGGCACAGGCATGGTCGCCGCCGTCATTCTTCTTTTGGCGCTCTACCGCCGGCGCAGACCGATGGCGGGAAAAACCGGCCTCGCACCTTTGTGGGCCTATCTCGGCGGGGTATCCGGCGCCGCAACAGTCATTTTGACCTCGACGACGGTCAACTCGCCGCTCGGGCTCTCCGGCACCCTGGCTTTGGGACTGGCAGGCCAGGTCGCCTTCAGCCTGGCGGCCGACAGCTGGGGATTGTTCGGTCTGCCGAAACGGCGCCCGGATATCAGAGATATCGCCGCGCTCGGCCTGGTCGTCACCGGCGGTGCGCTCATCATCCTGTTCGGGCGAGGTGGAGCATGATGGTCTTCATTCTCCTGGCGTGCCTCGGCGGCGTGCTCGTCGGCCTCAGCCGCCAGCTCAATGGGCGTTTGAGCATCTCCACCACGCCGCTGATCGCATCCTTCTGGAACCATGCCGTCGGCTTTGCCGTCCTCACCTGCCTCGGCCTCTTTGTCGGCGGCCTGCTTCCGGCAGGCGCCGCCGAGGCGCCCTGGTATATCTATCTCGGCGGTCCGATCGGCGTCGTCTTCGTGGCGGCGGGCAGCTGGGCGATCGCGCGCATCGGCGCGGTCAATGCGGCGCTGCTGATCATTGGCGGCCAGATGGTGACCGGGGTGGCTTTCGATTATCTCAGCGCCGTTCCAACCTCGTTCTGGGCGAACGCGACCGGAATTGTTCTGATTATCGCCGGAATGACGGTCAGCCGCAGCCGACGCAAAACCGGCGGCTCGCGATAGCCGACAGCAATGCTGCCGGCGTTGCCAGAAACAGCGGATGTTCTCGGAATTTACAGGCTGGTTCGTTCGTCAAGGGTAGAAAGAGCGTCCTGCAGTCTCAGCGCCGCCAATGCCTTCGTCGCCTCGTCCGGAGACCATCCCGCCTCCAGCGCCGCGGCCAGCACCAGCGATTCCGTTTGAAGCTCGAGCTTCTCGTAAAGCGGCTCGATGGCTTCGCGCGCTGTGACGAGGTGCTGATCCGGTGGAGTGATCGATGTCGCGGCAACCGTAGGCATAATGCTCCTCCTATTGAACGCTAAGGTTCGAAACCCATTAGGGGCATCCTTGTTCCGTCTTGTTTCGTTTCACATCGCCTTTTTGGCCTTCGGGCGGCGTTGCGAAAAAAGACGATACCACATATGGCGAAATTTCCTCCACCTTAGAAATGCGCGAACGAGAATTGCCGGCGGGATCTTCCTGTGATCGCCGATCGTCCCCTGCCGGGTGACCGGCGCGTTCGGATCGAGCACAAAGGCGACCAGCATGCTCGGGGCCGCCGCTTCGACCTCGAGCCTGCCCCCCGATAAAGCCAGTCCCTGTTCGCCTTCGGCGAAGGTCTGCGCGCCGGCGGCGACGGAACCGGTGAAGACGTAGAAATAGAGGTCCCGGCCCTGCTGATAGGGGAATTCCACCCTTGCGCCCGCCTCCAGCCGGATGTCGAAGACGTCGATCGTGCTGCGGACATAAAATGGCGCACCTTCTCCCTCCGGTCCGACCAGGTGCCGCCAGGTGTTTGCCGCGGCCGCCGGGACCGGTCCGTACTGGATCTTCGGCTCGAGATCGGCTGCGCGGGGTCGAATAAGAATCTGCAGCATCCGCAGCGGCGGGTCGGATGCCAGCGTCTCTTCGGAATGCCAGAAGCTTGCGCCGGCATTCATCACCATCAGGTGGTCGCGGTCGATCACCAGCCGGCCGGTGGCCCTGTCGTCGTGACGCATGACGCCGTCGGGCACCCAGGAAATGATCTCGTCGTTCCGGTGCTCATGCATCGCGATCTGCCGGCCGGGATCAAGAAGGGATTCGACGACCATGGCGAGCGGGCCATGGCCGTGATCGGTCGGCCTCGGCTTCAGCCATCCCGGCATATTGACGTGGGCGACGAAGCCGCCCGCATCCCGCACCACGAAGGTTCGTTCGCCCTTGAGCAGCACCGCATCCTCCATGCTTGCAAGGCGATTATGCAGCAGAAGGGCGCGTCAATGCCATCGCTGACCGTGCATGTTCATCGGCCGGCCGCAAGCCGGAAGGTGGGGAACGCCGCCCGCCGTCATTCAAGCCACGCCCTCTCAGGCGAGGTATTTCGTAAACCAGTCGACCGTTCGCTGCCAGGCGAGCTTGGCCGCCGCTTCGTCGTAGCGCGGCGTGGAATCATTGTGGAAGCCGTGGTTGACGTCGGGATAGACATAGGCCTCGTAGGTTTTTTGAGAGGATTTCAGCGCCGTTTCATAGGCCGGCCAGCCTTCGTTGATGCCCTTGTCCAGTCCGGCATAATGGAGAAGCAGCGGCGCCTTGATCTTCGGCACGTCCTCGGCGCGCGGCTGCCTGCCGTAGAAAGGCACGGCGGCGGCAAGTTCGGGATAGGCGACCGCCGCGGCATTGGCGACGCCGCCGCCATAGCAGAAGCCGGTGATGCCGACCTTGCCGGTGGTGAGATCGCTCTTCATCAGAAACTCCACGGCCGCGAAGAAGTCATTCATCAGCTTTTCCGGGTCGACCTTCTGCTGCAGCTCCCGCCCCTTTTCGTCATTGCCGGGGTAACCTCCGACCGACGTCAGCCCGTCCGGCGCCAGGGCGATGAAACCGGCCTTTGCCACACGCCGCGCCACGTCCTCGATATAGGGGTTGAGGCCTCTGTTCTCGTGCACGACCACGACGGCGGCGACTTTGCCGGCGGCGTTTTTCGGGCGGACGAGATAGCCGCGGACGTCGCCATTTCCTTTCGGCGAGGGATAGGTGATGTATTCGGCTGTTATATCGGGATCGGTGAATTCGACCTGGGTCGCCAGCGCATAATCGGGGCTCAGCGACGAGAGAATGGCGGCTGCCGTCAGCCCGCCGACGGCGAATTTGCCGGCCCGGTCGAGAAACTCGCGTTTGGTGATCTTCCCATGCGCGTAATAATCGTAGAGTTCGAGAAGTTCCTGCGGGAAATCCTTGGCTGTCATGCGGGTCATGGTGGCTCCTCCTGGCCTCGGTTTCTCACAGCATCCTACACAGGTAAACTCGCGGTTCTTTTCAACATTTCGAGAGATTGGCGTGAGGCCCGAATTCGCCTCCCGCCTCAGGCGCGTGCGGGCGCTCCCATGCTGCAATCCACGTCCGGCCGGTCGCGGCGCGCAATCGGCAGCCGCCTACCGATCTATGAAAATAAATTTCATACTCCTGCTGTGAGGCCCGTTTTCTATTGACGCCTCTCGTTTTTTGTCCCAACTTAAAGAAAATAAATTACCTAAACTGGGAACTTGATCGGCATGAAAGTGGGAATCATCGGGCTCGGATTCCGGCTCGGCTATCTCGGCTACGTTTTCAAAGCGATCGATAGCAGCTTCGACATTGTCGGCTATGTGGATCCGGATCCCGCCGGGCTTCCCGGATTGACGGAAAAGGGCATTTCGGTCGGCAAGGCCTATGGCTCGCCGGAAGAGCTGCTCGCTTCCGAAAAGCTCGATCTGCTGATGATCGGCTCTCCCAATCACCTGCATCTCGATCACATCAGGCTGGGGCTGCAGGCCGGCCTCAAGGTCTTCTGCGAAAAGCCGATCGTCACATCAATCGCCGAAAGCATCGAGCTTGCCCATCTGATGGCGCAGTTCGGTCACGAGCGGCTGATGGTCGGCCTGGTGCTGCGCTACTCCCCGCTTTACAAGGATCTGCGCGCCATCCAGACCGAGGGCAAACTCGGCCAGATCGTCTCGATCGAGGCTTCCGAGCATATCGAGCCCTATCACGGCGCCTTCTTCATGCGCGACTGGCGCCGCTACGAGCGTTATTCCGGCAGCTTCATGCTGGAGAAATGCTGCCACGACCTCGACCTTTATAATGGCGTCGTCGGCGCGCGGCCGGAGCGGGTCGCCAGTTTCGGCGGCCGCAAGAGCTTCATTCCGGCCAACGACCCGGCCCGCGAGGGCATCAACGATCTCGAGCTTTTCCATCGCAAGCCGAGCGGCTGGATGGGCTCGGACAAGGTCTTCGACAGCGATGCCGATATCATCGATTATCAGGTGGCGATCGTCGAATATGAAAATGGCGTCGGGATGAATTTTCACACCAATCTGAATGTGCCCGATCAGTTCCGCCGTTTCGCCATCATGGGTTCGCGCGGCATGGCCGAAGGCGATTTCGTCCGCGGCTATCTCGACGTGCACGAACAGCTGACGGGCAAGAAGGTGGTGGAAAACAAATATGCCGCCACCGAACTTTCCCAGCATTACGGCGCCGACGAACAGATGGCGAGCGACCTCTTGGAAAGCGTGCGCACCGGGCTCGAACTGCCCGTGTCCACGCTGAACGCGCTCGAGGCCGGCATTCTCGCCTTGGCGATGGACGAAGCGAGGATGAAGAAAACCGTCGTCGACCTGCGTCCGATCTGGGACCGCTTCGACGAGGCCCTTCACGCAAGAGCGGCTTGAGGACGACGGCAAGATGAGTGTCCAAAGAAGCGCCTTCATCTTCGCCTGGATCCTCCTCCTTCCGGCCGTTCTCTATGTTCTCGCCATCGTCGCCTATCCCCTCGTCGACACGTTCATCCTCTCCTTCACCGATGCGTCGCTGAAGAAGACCACCAACTGGGTCGGCTGGGTCAATTACGAGAAGATCTTCAACGCCACCTTTGCCGAGGTCATCTTCCGCACCTTCGTCTGGACCTTCTTCTCGGTCGCGCTGAAAATGGTGATCGGCACCTTCGGCGCGACGATGCTGAATGCCGCCGTGCCCGGCCGCTCGCTGTTCCGGCTGCTGACCATGCCGCCCTGGATCGTGCCGATGGCGATCGGCATCTTCATGTGGGGCTGGATGTATAATGGCCAGTTCGGGATGATATCGGGCGTCCTGCAGCGCTTCGGTCTGGTCGACGGTCCGGTCGCCTTTCTCGCCTATGGCAGCACCGCCTTCTGGGCGACGATCGTCACCGATGTCTGGATCGGCGTGCCGCTGGTGACGATTTATTTCCTGGCGGCGATCCAGTCGATCCCGAAGGACCTCTACGAGGCCGCCTGGACCGACGGCGCCGGCCGCTGGTACCGCTTCCGCCGCATCACCCTGCCGCTGATGGTGCCCGCCATCATCACCATGTCGATGCTGTCGCTGATCGCCACCTTCAATTCCTTCGATATCATCTGGATCCTGACCCAGGGCGGCCCGAGCGGCGAGACGACGACGATGATCATCGATACCTATCAGACCGCCATCGGCTCGAAGAAATACGGCGAAGGGGCGGCGCGCGCCGTGCTGATCTGCATCTTCCTGTCGCTCTTCTGCTTTGCCTATTTCCGCGTCACCCGCCGCCTCAACCCGGAGAAGCGCGCATGAGCAGCCCCGCCATGATCGACCGTTACCGCTGGTGGGAGATCATCTTGATCTATTGCGGCATCGCGCTGTTTCTGTTCTTCGTGCTGGCGCCCTTCTTCGAAGGCTTCATGGTGTCGCTGAAGCCGCTCAGCCAGCTCTTCTCCTCGCCCTACCGCTTCTGGCCGGAGAACGGTTCCTTCGAGGCCTACCGGACGATGTGGGTCAGCGTCCCGGGTTTCGGGCGCTATATCTTCAACTCCTTCTTCATTTCGATCATCGTCACGCTGATCGTGCTCTGCCTCGTCATTCCGGCGGCCTATGCCTTTGCGAAGTTCGAGTTCAAGGGCATGGGCATCCTGCTCGGCGCCTTCCTGACGGTGAACATGTTCTCCGGCGCTGTGCTCTTGATCCCGCTCTTCCGGCTGATGCGCAGCATGGGCGTGCTCAACACCTATCTCGCCATGATCGTGCCGGGTGTCGCCTTCCTGATTCCCTCGGCGATCTGGCTGCTGCGCACCTACATGATCCGTATCCCGCAGGAGCTCAACGAAGCCGCCTATATGGATGGCGCCAGCCATTTCTACACGCTGCGCCGCGTCATCCTGCCGATTGCGATGCCGGGCATCATCGTCGTCGCCATCACCACCTTCATCGGCGCTTACGCCCAGCAATTCATCTTCGCGCTGACCTTCAACTCGAAGACCGAATACATGCCCCTTCCGGTGGGTCTCTTTGCTTATTTCGGCAAGCAGGAGGTCATCTGGAACGAACTGATGGCGGCTTCCTTCGTCGGCATCGCGCCGGCGATGGTCGTCATCTTCTTCCTTCAGCGCTACCTTGTCGGCGGGCTGACCGCCGGTGCGGTGAAACAATAAGATCAAGAAACGAGTGAACAGCTAACACAAGAACGGGAGTCACGACGTGAGCATAACAATCAAGACAGGCCTTATGGCGCTCGCTTTGCTTGGTTCGACGGCATTGACCGCGGTCACTGCCCATGCGGCCGACAAGGAAATCAGCTGGATCTATTGCGGCGACACGATCGACCCGGTCCACACCAAATACATCAAGCAGTGGGAAGAAAAGAACGCGGGCTGGAAGATCGCGCCCGAAGTCGTCGGCTGGGCCCAGTGCCAGGACAAGGCAACGACGCTGGCCGCCGCCGGCACGCCGGTCGCCATGGCCTATGTCGGCTCGCGCACGCTGAAGGAATTCGCCCAGAACGATCTCATCGTTCCGGTGCCGATGACCGATGACGAGAAGAAGACCTATTACCCCCACATCGTCGATACGGTGACCTTCGAGGGCAACCAATGGGGCGTTCCGATCGCCTTCTCCACCAAGGCGCTTTACTGGAACAAGGACCTGTTCAAGCAGGCCGGCCTTGACCCCGAGAAGCCGCCGAAGACCTGGGCCGAAGAAATCGAGATGGCAAAGACCATCAAGGAAAAAACCGGCATTCCGGGTTATGGTCTCTCCGCCAAGACCTTCGACAACACCATGCACCAGTTCATGCATTGGGTTTACACCAATAACGGCGCGGTGACGGATGCCGACGGCAAGGTCACGCTCGACAGCCCGCAGATTCTCGCCGCGCTGAAGGCCTATAAGGATATCGTCCCCTACTCCGAAGAAGGCCCGACAGCCTATGAGCAGAACGAAGTCCGCGCCATCTTCCTCGACGGCAAGGTGGCGATGATCCAGGCCGGCTCGGGTGCCGCCGACCGCCTGAAGAAGACGCAGATCAGCTGGGGCATCACGACGCTGCCGCTCGGCCCCGACGCCAAGGGTCCCGGCACGCTGCTGATCACCGACAGCCTGGCGATCTTCAAGGGCTCCGGCGTCGAGGACAAGGCGACCGAGTTCGCCAAGTTCATCACCTCGCCGGATGTCCAGTCCGAATACGAGCTGCAGGGCGGCGCCGGCCTCACGCCGCTGCGCCCCTCGGCAAAGGTCGACGAGTTCGTCGCCAAGGATCCCTATTGGAAGCCGCTCATCGAGGGCATCAGCTATGGTGGTCCCGAGCCGCTCTTCACCGACTATAAGGGCTTCCAGAACTCGATGATCGAGATGATCCAGTCGGTCGTCACCGGCAAGGCCGAGCCGGAAGCCGCGCTGAAAAAGGCTGCCGGCGAAATCGAAGCCTTCAAGTAAGCCCTCCTGAATCTCCCTGGGGTCGCGGCCTAAGCCGCGGCCCCTCCCCTATCGAATGTGCGACGAAGACCGCCGGCGGAGACAGATTTTTGGGACAGCTCCTTCTCAACAAAGTTCAGAAATTCTACGGCGACTACGAAGTTCTGAAGGGCGTGCAGCTCGAGGTGAGGAACGGCGAGTTCGTCGTCTTCGTCGGGCCGTCGGGCTGCGGCAAATCCACCCTGCTGCGGATGATCGCCGGCCTCGATGCGACGACGGCAGGCGATATCGTCATCAACGGCGTCAGGGTCAACGACCTGCCGCCGGTCAAGCGCGGCATCGCCATGGTGTTCCAGTCCTACGCGCTCTATCCGCACATGACGGTTTTCGAAAACATCGCCTTCCCGCTGCGCGTCGAGAAGATGGAGGAGGCAAAGCTCAAGGCCAGGGTGGAGAATGCCGCGCGCATCCTGCATCTCGAGGAGCGGCTGCAGCAGAAACCCGGCATGCTCTCCGGCGGCCAGCGCCAGCGCGTCGCGATCGGCCGTGCCATCGTGCGCGAACCGAAGATCTTCCTGTTCGACGAGCCGCTGTCCAACCTCGATGCGGCGCTACGCGCCGACATGCGCATCGAGCTTGCCAAGCTGCACCGGCAGCTGAAGGCGACGATGATCTATGTCACGCATGACCAAGTCGAGGCCATGACGATGGCCGACCGCATCGTCGTGCTCGACGCCGGCAATATCTCGCAGACCGGCGCGCCGCTGGAGCTTTATCACAAGCCCGCCAACCAGTTCGTCGCCGGCTTCATCGGCAATCCGAAAATGAATTTCCTGCCCGTCACCTGCAAGGGCGTCAGCGCCGCCGGCGTCGAAGTCGAGTATCTCGGCCAGACCGCCGTCCTGCCGGTGACGCCGCGCGACGGCATATCAGGCAAGACCCTGACGCTCGGCATCCGCCCGGAGCATATCCAGCTCAACGGCGGCGACATCGTCTTCACCGTGACCCCGACCGTCATCGAGCGCCTCGGCGCCAATACGGTCGCCTATGCCTCGCTCAACGGCGAAGCCGAGAACTTCTGCGCCATGCTCCCCGGCAGCGTCGGCATCCGTGCGGATGCGCCTGTCGCCACCGGCATCAATGCCGCTGACTGCCACCTTTTCGACGAGGCGGGCATTGCGTTTGAGCGGCGGGTGGAGCTGACGGAAATCGATATGAATGTGATCAACCCGACGGCGGCTTGAGTGGCTGGCTCCATGTCGGCGGTTCGTCCTGCCAGCAGCGGTACCGAGTCGTTGTGACCCTTCGCTTCCATTGCCATCGAAACGGGGGGCGCTCGGTGTAGCTTTGTCTCCGGAGGTTGCTAAATTTAGTCCGTTTCGAAAGCCGCAGCCGTATGGATAGCCTCATCTTCAAAAAGATTGAGCCGACGAATGTGTGCTGCTGCGGTCGCTGGGTTCGCGGTGAATAGTACGACCGCCAGATCCTTCAATGCGCGAGTACAGCTCACGTAAAAGAGGCGACGTGTTCGATTCACAGTGGTTTCCTCTCCGGCCTCAATATGCTTGCGGTCATTGTCCGAGAGGTCTTTTAGACCTAGGTATTTCTCATATGAGAATTGGAAGTGGGTGCTTTCTGCATCGTCGAGGACCACGAGAACGCGGTCGAACTCCGCCCCCTTGATCCCTTGCTGAGTCCAGAACGGGGATCGTTCTGAGATGTAGCTGTGATACGAGAGGAGTTGCCCAGCAGGGCAGCTGAGGAATGCGTCCATCGCAGCCAGCTCTTTTTCCGACTCGTCATCTTCGGGGTCGTCCTGATCGTCGGCATCTTCATTCCCCGCAGGTTGGGGAGGTGAGGCTGCAGGATCAAGATAGGACACCAGCCTAGGATCGAGCACGAGAAGTTCCGCCTCATGAACCAGCTTCAAGAGATCGCCGATCGTTGCATTTGAGCGGCCAGTGACTCCGGAAGATATCGCTGCGACCAACTCGCCAATTTGCTTGAGACGGTCGGATACATTAACACCAGCCAATTGCTCCTTATCCAACAGATAGGAGTATTCTCGGATAAGCCGCATGACTTCAAGCTGGCGATCGTTCGAGTGAGCAATTGCAATCGGGATGAGAAACCTCACGCAGGAAGCGATGGGCCACGCAGACCCATCCAAGAACCCATCTTTGAATGCAGACGGAGCCTTGGAATTGAGTGCCGAGTAGAGTTCTCCGAACCCCAATCGTTTCGCCGCCATTTGATGGACAATGACGAGCAGCTTCACCCTAGCTTCGTCGTCGTCGCTATTCCAGTTGTCGTCGTTGGATCGCTCCGCCATCCAGCTACGCACTCTGAGAAGGTTCGCGTCTCTAGTATGGTCCGCAGGCAAAACGAAAAGGTGAGCGGAGCCTTCAGGAGTTGGGATCAAGCCATCAGGGCCAAGTCTCTCTCCCGCAATCTGAACCAAATCGTCGCCGTCACGGCGGATAGCGTTCGCCAAATTTAGGACCTTGGCAGAGCATCGAAAATTCTCAGGCTTCGGAATGTCAACCCAGTCAGCTTCTGCGTCGACGAGGCCCGTGCCCGTTACGTAGATGCGCTGCATCGGATCGCCGAAGAAGCCGAGACATAAGGAGGCGCCTGGCTCGCGTTCGACAGTTTTCAGGGCTTCGACGACCTCAGCGGTCGTGTCTTGGCTCTCGTCCACAAATATGAAAGGAAATTGACGTGCGAGAAGCGTTCGAAAGAGTGGGCGTTCGGCGATGAGATGCGGTACTAGCCTCAAAACATCGTCGTGCCCCAGAATGCCCTTTGCATAGTCGCTTCCAGTTCCGTAGCGGAAACTTTTCACTGTGTTGATGTGTGCCGATTGGCGGTGGAGACGCGCTAGGTCGCGGATGTCCTTGTCCTTGGTGCGCTGCTGCACCCGAGGGCCGTAGTTTGCCTGCTTTTGTTGAAGTGCGGCAATTTTGTCAGCGATACGTGCTACGACCCACACGCGGATGTCGTTCTGAAACGGTTTGGCGAGAAGCCACATGAAGCTGTGAATCGTAGAAACGTGGACAGTCGGGTCATTGCCCACGTCTCTCCAAATCTCTCCAGCAGCGACTTCCGTGTAGGTAATGCAGGCGACGCGCTGGCGGGCTCTCCTCAAGCGATCGCCATGCATACGGATGACTGACGAAAGCGCTTTGATCAACGATGTGGTTTTGCCCGATCCGGCGCCAGCTTTCATTATGAAGCTGCGCGGGGGGACGCTCCCTAGACACGCCCGCAAGTCAATGTCAGCCTGTGTGTCTGGCTTGTTCGCCCTGCTACTCATGCCTCATCACCTTCAGCGATCTCTCCAGCATTGAGTATTTCCTCCGGCACGACAGGCTCCAACTCGATCCGAACTTCGTCTTTCAGCCAAACGAGCCCGTCACGAATGTATGTCGGGACGCGCCAATCGTTCTCGGCCTCGGTGAGAACTGCGAGAGCAAATTTCGTCTTATCAAAGCTCTTCTTCGAAACCTTGTCGTGGAGCCCCTTGGCAAGCGCCTTAGGATTGGCTGCTCCGCCCTTTACGATCAGGCCGAGAGGTCTTCTTGCAACGTCTTGAGACCACTCGGGATTCTCTAAACCAAAGTCTTCCTCGAGCGTCCGACCGCAGAGAGTCTCGGTAGACCCACTCCAAGTGACCGCACGTTCAGTCTGGTAAGCTACACGGACCTTCGCGCCGTCGTGGAGCTCGCGCGTTCTGTCTTCTGCTGAGGCGCTGCGCAGGTCCGCCAGAGTAAGCTTTCCTGGAAGCCATTTGATAAGGGTCTGATTGGAAGTGGCAGCGCCCGTTTCGCTCGGTAGACATGCCTTGCCGTACTTCGTGTTTGCGGCAGGAGCGGCGGCTTCTGGCACCTCGTTCGCATCTTCCTGTGCTTCTGCGAGGGGAGCTTCTTCCTCCACAGCTTCTGCGTCGGTGGGAATCTCGAACTCCTCGAACTCCTCGTCAGTAGCGTTATCCACTTCTGGCTGGGCAATCAGAGCGACACTGTCGATATCAGTGATGATAAGTGTCGTTAGCCCGAGGAACTCGATCAAGGATTTGAAGCGGTGCCCGAAGGCTCCGCCAACCTCCAGAATGCAAAGGCATGCTGATCGGAGAGTTTTAGCGACCTTTCGTATCATCACAGGCAAAAGCAATCTTTCGACGTTGCCTTCAACCAGAATGGCAGCGTCTGAGAAAAAAAGATCGCAATGCGTCAACTTCAGGTAACGTTCTAGGAAGTCACGGTCGTCCGGCTGTGACTGGTAGAACGCGGACAGGTTCAGGACTTCCGTTAGCTGCTCCGCGCCCACTTTCCTCCGACGGAAATAACGGATCGGCTTGAATCCCCTTTCGTAAAGAATGTGGGGGGAGTGCGTGGTCATGACCATTTGGCTGCCGAAAATGCTTCCATCTTCACCATCGACCTTCAGTAGCTCGAGCACATTACGAATGAAAACTTGTTGGAGTTGGGCGTGTAGGTGGGCTTCAGGCTCCTCCACAAAAATCAGATGCAATGGTGGTCGGTTGTCCATCGACGCCCATCTAGCTTGGGCGTCGAGTATCTCAACAACCATATAAATCAGGTTTTTGAAACCGAGACCGTTATAACTGTCGGGAAGAGTGGCGGCGCCTTCGTCATCACCAATCTGATAATGGACGCGCGCATCCTGACTCATGACATGAGCAGGGTCCAACGCCGACATAATCTTCAGCTGCGGATTGTTGATACCCGGATAGCCAAGCCTGGATAACCGTTCCAACATCGGCTTGAACACACCGTCCAAGTGGATGTTGAGCGCCTGCTCGGAATCAAAAAGAGCCTTTAAGGCAGTGTGATCGTCCTGTCGCTGGCTAAGGTTGCGCTTATAAAACCGACTTAGACGTTTCGAGAGGTCTTCCGATCTACCGCCTGCTTCCGGGTTAGGGTCCGCGAGGTGCCTCTGGGCACCGAGATTGTCGATTTGGATAAGCGACCGCAAAATTGTTCCGCCACCAGGCTCCCCGCCTAGTTCATCCGGGGAGTATTCGCCGATCTCCCGGAAGTCCTTGTCAAATCGCGTTCGGTCTAGAATGAAGTAGTTCAGCTCATACTCATTCTTGAGCTCCCGCTGGAGGTATTCCGTCATTGAGCGAGGCCACGGGGCATATAGTGAGTCGGGCGGTAGCCCGCCCGCCTGCTCGGCTCCCTTAGCTCTGGCTTCTTGGTACCTGCGGATCAGGTCTGTAGAACTGCGTGCCCTTAGCGAAACCCTGATGCCGACTGAGGTGCCTTCCCATGCGGTGCTAGGGAGCAGAGGGATCACCAAGTAGAGGTCGGATGCGGCGACCTCGAGCCAGAGATCGAGGTCTATACTCGGTAGAGCGAACCCATCGGGAATCGGTGCGGCAAGGTCGATCCTGCCTGCGTCTTCGAATTCCTGCCAGCACGACGAACTGAAGTCATATAGACTAAAACGGTCCTTACCGCCTGTCACAAACGAATAGATCGCTTGGGTTGCGGAAGTCTTGCCGCTATTATTTGACCCTACGAATATTGAGATATCGTCAGCGAGCTCAATGTGAGCGTCTTTGAGACGACGAAAATTTTTCAGGCGGTAAGAATGAAGATGCACTATAGCCCCCCGTCTGCATCGGTTTTAGAAAATTGCATCAACCTTTGGCCGAAGTCGATACGCTTGCGACCTCGATTCCACAGTACAAGGCCGCGATTGCCACGTTGTAGGGCTTTGTCGCCGGGGCCCCTTAAAGATGTCTTCCATCCGGTGGAGTGTACCTCGTTTCAACTGACGGTTGGCTTGGGTTCCAAATGACCCTGTCAGCGGCGCACAAAATTGGCGCCGCTCATCCCGCCGGAGGCGGTCAATATTCAAACGCAGAAACACAGCAGATCTGCGGAAGCGGTGAGGCTGCCTGAGGAATGGGCAGCTATCTGTCCAGTCCGCGCCAAGAGCGGCCAGTCAGCTTTCGGCTCCAAAGTGGACACTTGCCCGTGGAACCTATGTCCGCCATTGGCGTGAATCATCCGTCATGCCCATCCTGCGACGTCGGCGCATGTGTTCTTGCTGATGCCGAGATCTCCGGTCTTCGGCGTTCAGAGCTATATCGCCCTCAGCCGCAACCGACCCCTACCAGACCAGCCCACGGGCCGCGACCTCCTCCACCCGGGTCACCACGCCGCCCCGATGAAACACCATCGTGTCGAACAGGTTGGAAACCACGCAGGTATGGTTCGGGATGATGAACAGCCTCTCGCCGATCTGCGGCCGGGGGCCGGTGCAGTTTGCGAGATCGATTACGCCGTGTTCTTCCGAGAGGCTGGTGATCCGCGCCTGGGGATAGCCAACGATCAGGCCGTAATCGCTGAAGCCCTGGAGGTCGGAGGTGAGCGCCTTCGAGCCGGCGTCGATGACGGCGCGGTCGGCGGTTGGGCGGGAGACGACGGTGGCCAGCACATGCATCGCGCAGTCGTCCTCGGTGCAATGGCCCATGCGCACCATCTGGCGGTCGTTGTAGATATAGGTGCCGGCGCGGTGTTCGGTGGCCGAGGGGACGAGATGCGCCTCGAACAGGCTCGGCGTTCCGCCATTGCTGACGATCGGGCAGGCGATGGCGTCGGATTGCAGGCGGTTCAGCGTCTCGGCGATGAAGGCCTCGACGGCGGCGGCCGATTGCGGCTTCGGATAGGTGACGATGCCGCCGAAGGTGAGGCCGTCGGCAGCAGTGATGCGCCTGGCGAGTGAGGCCGCTTCTTCCGGCGTCTGCACGCCGCAGCGGCCGCCGCCGGTATCGCATTCGACCAGCACGGTCAGCGGCCTGTGGCCGGAAAAATGCGCGGCGAGCCCATCGACCGTCGTTTCGCTGTCGGCGACGACCTTCAGCGCCGGGATTTTCTCGTTCAGCTTCGCCAGGCGCTCGAGCTTCTGCTGCCCGAGGATGTTGAAGGTGATGAGGATGTCGCCGAAGCCGGCTGCGGCGAAGACCTCGGCCTCCGTCACCTTCTGGCAGTTGATGCCCTTGGCGCCGGCGGCAAGCTGGGCGACGGCGAGCGCCGGGATCTTATGCGTCTTGATATGCGGGCGGAAGTTCAGCCCGTGCTGATCCATATAGGATTGGACGCGGGCGATGTTGGCGGCCAGCCGGTCCTCGTCGATGACCGGGCGCGGCGTCGAGAGATCGGCGATCCTGTCGCCTGCCTTGGCGACGACGGCAAAGCTGGCATCAGGCATCTAGGCGGCTCCGCGTTCTCTTCCGTGTGGGTCGGCGACGATCGGCCAAATCGTCTTCGGCGCCCGCCGGTACGGCGTCGTCGCCGGATTATTGGGATAGGGCGTTCCGGCGGAGCAGTAAAGGATCTCGGCGGCGATCCTGGAGAAGGAGGCGAAGAAGTGATTGGTGGATTTGATCACCAGGATCTTCTGCTTCTCGGGATCGATGCCCATCACCGAAAACAGGCTGGGATCGAAGCTCTGGGCCCGCGTCGAATTGAGGATGATGTCGATGCCGTCGAGCACGATATGGGCGGCATCGCCGAACGGCGCCAGGCTCTCGCCGAACTGCATCTCGGCATTTTTCACCAGCTTGACGACCTTGACGGTGCCGTCGATCGGATTGCCGGTGCCGGGCGCCGATTTGGCGCCGAAGCGCAGCGGAATTTCCGCCCCCTCGCCTGCCGCAAAACAGATCTGCACCGCCATCGGATCCCAGATGGTGCCGACCGCCGCAGTCTTGACGCCGCGGGCCATCAGCTCGGCAAGAATGACGGTGGCATCGCCGGCCGTGCCGCCGCCCGGATTGTCCCAGACATCGGCGATGACCACAGGCCACGCGGTGGCGGCCATGGCGCGCGCGACGGCTTGCCGCTCGTCGATCTGCGGCACCATGAAAGTGCCGCGCTTGGAAAAGAGTTCGAGGCCGAGGTCGCGCGCCAAGGCGGCGCCCTTCTCCGGCTTGTCGTCGGTGACGACGAGCAGCTTCGTTCCCATCTCGGGAACGTCGCCGACCATGAAGCCGTGGATCACCGAGATCGACAGGATATCGGCATCGTCCTTCTCGATCCGCATGATCTTGTCGACGAAGGAGCGCATCGGCTCGCGCGAGGTCGGAAAGACGTCGATCATCCGGCAGTCGAACACCGAGATCACGGGCTTGACCCGGCCTTCAAGTGTGTCGACGGCGATGCGCCAGAGATCCTCGGCTCGGTCGACGAAATCCGTATGCGGAAATTCCTTGAAATAGACGGCGAAATTGAGCGCCGCGACACGTTTTGCCGTGAGGTGGCTGTGCGGATCGAGTTCGGCGCAGATGAGCACATCGGGCCCGACGATGTCACGCATGCGCTGGAGAAGATCGCCTTCCGTATCCTCGTATCCGGCTGCCACCATGGCGCCATGCAGGCCCATGACGACGGCATCGACCGGCATGGCCGCTCTCAACTGGCCGAGGATTTCGTCGCGCAATTCCTCATAGGTCGCCCGGTTGACGAGGCCGGCGGGATCGGCCCAGGTGGCAGTGCCCTCGATCAGCTGCCAACTCTTTTCCCGGGCGACGCGCCTTCCGACGGTGATCGGCGCGGTGCAGAGCGTCGGTGTCTCAGGATGCTGGCCGGGGGGCGCATAGAGCGAGGCTTCGAATGCGCGGCGATCCACGCAGATCGGGGAGAAAGTATTGGTCTCGGTCGCCAATGCCGCCGTGAAAATGCGCAAGAAAGTCGCCTTCGTGTTGTCTTCCCGCTTTAGCCCATCGGGTTCGGCAGGTAGCCGGTGAAACCTGAGATCTTCCAGCGCCCCTGGTGCAGCCGGCAATAATAGAGCGTCTGCCATTGCAGCACGTCGCGGGTGCCGTCAGCCCTGGTGATGCCGCCGTCGAATTTCTTGCGCACCAGCGCCATCTCGCCTTCGATCTCGATATCCTCGAGCGTCGTCGTGGTGAAGATCGCCGTGCGCGCATCTTCCGCGAAACGCTGCTCGGCAAAATCCTTCGCCTGCCTCAGCCATTCCTGGCGATAGGCCGACAGCGTCGGAAAGGCCAGCCGCCACCTGTCGGGGCTGACCTGCTTCTGGGCATCGATGCCGATGAAGCCCTCTTCGACGAAATCATCCTCGACCTTTGACCAGTCGGCGGCGAGAAAAGCGTCGATATCGCGCGGAACGAGCATTTCCCAGATCGCCTGCCGGGCGCTGTCGGAGGGGAAGGGATTCTGGAAAGGGTCGCGCATATCAGCCCCGGATTGAAATTCTTTTCATAATCCATGTTTTTCACTGGTCAAATTCTGCTTTCTATGGTCATTTGTCAACTTATCAAGAAAATAATTTGCAAGGACTTCAGCATGCCCATCAAGCGCTATGGCACTGTTCAAACGGGGGCCGGCGGCAAGGCGCTGCCTTTCGCGCGTGCGGTCGAGGCCGACGGATGGCTCTATGTTTCCGGCCAGGTTGCAATGGAAGATGGCGAGATCATCGACGGCAACATCATCGCCCAGACCCACAAGACGATCGCCAATGTGCTTGAGATTCTCGAAGAGGCCGGATACGGCGTCGAGGATGTCGTGCGCGTCGGCGTCTGGCTCGACGATCCGCGCGACTTCTGGACCTTCAACAAGATCTATCAGGAGTATTTCGGCGAGCATCCGCCGGCGCGCGCCTGTGTGCAATCGTCGATGATGGTCGATTGCAAGGTTGAGATCGACTGCGTGGCCTATAAGAAGAAGGGTGCATAGGGAATAAGGGCGGGAGCGGCTTTGGATATCTTTTCGACATTGCAGGAAGACAAGGGCCGGCTCTCTCCCTCCGAAAGCCGCATCGCCGAGATCATCGTCAACGATTTCGAGTTCGCCGTGAACGCCTCGATCATCGAGCTCGCCGAACGCGCCGAAGTGTCGCCGCCGACCGTCACCCGCTTCTGCCGGCGGCTGGGCTGCGAGAGTTTTTCCGACTTCAAGGTGCAGCTCGCCCGCACCGCCCATATCGGCGTGCGCTATCTGAAGCCGGAATCGAAAAGCACCGATCCGGCCGACGTCGCCCAGGATATCATCACCAAGGCGCAGAACGCGCTGTTTCTGCTGCACCGGTCGCTCGATCTGGCGGCGATCGAAGCGGCCGTTTCGCATATCGCCAAGGCCGACATGATCTATGCCTTCGGCTCGGGCGGCAATTCGTCGATGATCGCCGACGAGCTGCAGAACCGGCTCTTCCGGCTCGGGCTTCGCATCACCGCCAGTTCCGATCACAGCATGCAGCTGATGATGGCGGCGGCGGCCCGGCCGGGCGACGTGCTGATCGGCTCGTCCTTCTCCGGGCGCAATCTGGAGCTGGTGCGGGCCTTCGAGCTTGCCCGCGGCGCCAAGGTGAAAACGATCGCGCTGACCCAGACGGCAAGCCCGGTGGCCAAGGCGGCCGAAATCGTCGTGCCGATCGACCTTCCGGAAGGCAATAATATCTATCGTCCGACCTCGACGCGCATCGCCTACATCGCGACGGTCGATATTCTCTCGAGCCTGGTCGCCTATGCCGTTCAGCCGAAGGCGACGACCACGCTGCGGCGCATCAAGCAGCAGCTTGTCATCCACCGCGACGGCGACGACCGGCAATTGCTTGGAGATTGAGGCTCATGAACGGGAGCGACGGAACATGACGAAGTCGATAGCCATCGTGACCGGCGCTGCCGGCGATATAGGTGCTGCGATCGCCGCCCGCCTCGCCGATGACCATGATGTCGTGCTGCTCGCCGATATCGATGCCGCCGCGGCGGCAGCCGTCGCCTCGAAGCTCGGGCCGGCCGATCGCTTCGTGGCCGCCGGATGCGATGTGACCAGCGAGGCGAGCATATCGGAATTGGCCGGACGCGCCGCCGAGGACGGCGTGGTGCGAACGCTGGTCAACAATGCCGGGGCCGCGCGGGCCACCAGCCTGCACGAGACGACGCCGGAGATCTGGCGGGCGGATAATGCGCTCAATCTCGAAGCGGCCTTCCTGTGTTTCCGCGCCTTCGAGCCGATGCTGAAGATCTCGAAAGGCTCCGTCGTCAACATCGCCTCGGTCAACGGCATGCATGTCTTCGGGCATCCGGCCTATAGCGCCGCCAAGGCCGGCCTTCTGCATTTCACCCGGCTGGTCGCCGTCGAATACGGCAAGTTCGGCATCCGCTCCAATGCCGTCGCGCCCGGCACGGTGAAGACGCAGGCCTGGGAGAAACGCGCCGCCGCCAATCCGAATGTCTTCGAGGAGGCGCGCCGCTGGTATCCGCTGCAGCGCGTCGTCGATCCCCGGGATGTCGCCAATGCCGTCGGCTTCCTGGCCGGTCCGCTCGCCGCAGCAATCACCGGTGTCTGCCTGCCCGTCGATTGCGGCCTGACCGCCGGCCAGGCCGAACTTGCGAGAACCTTCTCGCAATCGGAACATTACTGATATTCAGGCTCCAATCTCCGAGCCGAAACATGACATGATTTTCGAGACTGCCCGCCGCGGCCGCGCCTGCCGATTTCCCTGACGATTGATGACCCCATGAGCCGCCTCTTCCCCGACGTTTTCCGCAACCCGGCGATCCGCGCCAGCATGATCGCCATTTTCACTTTTGGCATGGCGGGGGCGATGACGGCGCCCTATCGCTCGATCGTCGGCATCCGCGAATTGGGTTTGAGCGACGGCCTCTATTCTTTCCTGAGCTTCGCTTCGGCGGCGGTCAACGTCGTCGTCAGCGTCCTGCTCGGCAACCTCGCCGATCGGCTCGGCGAGTATCGATCGGCGATGATCGGCGCCTGCATTTTCGGCATTGTCGGTTACGGCATGGTCTATGCCTTTCCGAGCGCAGCGATCTTCGCCATTAGCGGGCTGCTGCCGCTGCCGATCTTCGGGGCGCTGAATTCGCTGCTCTTTGCCAATGCGCGCGCGGCGATGCAGGGCATGAACCGCAATGACATGGTGACGGCCAATTCCGGCGTGCGCGCGATGATCTCGCTCTCCTGGGTATTGATTCCGGGCATTACCGGCCTTGTGCTCTCCGGTGCATCGAGCATGCTGCCGGCCTATCTCTTCGCGGCCATCGCCTGCCTTCTGTGCCAGGGCATCATCCTCTTCGCCCTGCCGAAACGGGCCGGAGCGAAAATGGCCGCGGTTCATCACCTCAGCTATCTCGGTGCGCTCAGGCAGGTGGTTTCGCCGCGGATTTCGGCGCATATCGCAGGCGTGGCGCTGATATCAAGCACGCTGCATCTGAACGACGCGCTTCTGCCGCTGATCGCCACCGGCGCCGCCCATGCCGCGCTGAGTGACGTCGGCATTCTGGTCGGCATCGTCGCCCTGCTGGAGATCGTCTTCATCATCGTCTGGTCGCGGATTGCCCGCAGCGCCGGCCAGATGACGGCGCTTGCCGCCGGCACCATCATTTATGCCGTGTTCCTCAGCCTTCTCGGTTTTGCCTCCGAGCCGTGGCACCTCTATGCGCTCACCTTGCTCGCCGGCATCGGCGCCGCGGCGATCATCAGCATTCCGATCACCTATCTGCAGGATCTGATTGCCGATCGGCCGGGGCTCGGCAGCGCCCTGATCTCCGTCAATATCTTTGCCAGCGCCGGCATCGGCGCGCTGGTCTTTGCTTCAGGCACTTGGGCGACCGGTTATTCCGGAACCGCCATCCTCAGCGCCGTCACCGGCCTGTCGGGGATCGCAATCCTCGGCCTCTTGCAGCGGCGCAATGCCGTTGCGCCTGCCGATGCCAATGTTGAATAGACCCGACGAAGAATGTGGCTTTCATCGCTATCCGTCTTGTGACAAGGGTGAGGCACCATTTCCTTTGAAGGCGACATGAAGGCGATCTCCGGCACGAATCTCGAGCAGGCCAAGTCTCACAACCGGCGTGTGGTGATCGAGGCCGTCCGCACGCACGGTCCCCTGTCGCGCGCGGCGATCGCCCGGATGACGGCGCTGACCGCCCAGACCGTGTCGAATATCGTCGAGGAACTGGAGCGGTCGCATCTTCTCGTGCCGGCCGAGGCGCAGAAGCTGGCGCGGGGACAGCCGATCATCCCCTATTCGATCAATCCCGCCGGCGCCTATTCGATCGGCCTCGAACTCGGCCGCCAGCGTGCCAGCGGCGTCCTGACGGATCTCTCCGGTGCCGTCTGCGCCCGCATCGAGCGTCATGTCGAACATCCCGATCCGCAAAGGGCGCTGCCGGTTCTCCAAGCACTCGTCGAGGATCTGCAGCGGGCCTTCGCCTTCGACCGGAACCGGTTGCTCGGCGTTGGCATGGCCCTGCCCGGCCGCTATGCCGATGGCGGCACCACCTCTCTCAGCCCGCAGAGCCTGCCCGGCTGGCAGGATTTTCCCGTCGGCCACGAGCTGGAACAGCGGGTCAGGGTGCCGGTGCTGGTCGAAAACGACGCGACCGCGGCTGCGATCGGCGAACGGCTTCACGGCGTTGCCCGCGGCTTGGCCAGCTTCGTCTATCTGTTTCTCGCCGGCGGCGGCGGCATCGGCGCCGGCATGTTCCTCGACGGCCACCTCTACAAGGGCAGCCGCAACAATGCCGGCGAGATCGGCCATATCATCGTTGAGCCGCACGGCAAACTCTGCAGCTGCGGCAAGCGCGGCTGCCTGGACCGCTACGTCTCACCGACCGTCGCTTACGAATTCATGGGCATCGCCAATGCCGAGGAGCTGTCGCCTGACGATCTCGACACGCTGATCGCCAGGGGCGGCGAAGGCCTGGATGCCTGGCTCGACCAGGCCGTCCAGCCGCTGCGGCAGACCCTCGACTTTCTCGAACTTGCCTTCGACCCGCAGACCATCGTGCTCGGCGGCAGCCTGTCGACAGCGCTGATGCGCCGGCTTGCCGAACGGCTGGAGCCGCTGCACACCCCGATCGACCCCAACCGCAAACAGACCATTCCACGCGTCATGATCGGCATGACCGGCAAGGACACGGCCATCCTCGGCGCCGCCGCCCTGCCGATCTTTTCCGAAACCAATCCGCGCTTCGACGTGCTGCAGAAGCCGGTCGGCTAGAGCATGATGCCGAAAAGTGTGAGCGGTTTTCGGGCGACATCATGCTCTAACCCTTTAATTTAGAACAGGATTCAGATTTTAGGCCGACCGGACCTAAAATCATCCCGTTCTAGGCGAAGGCTCACCGGCTATTCAAACAGAATGAGGCTTGCCGGCGTTGGCGGCATCGGTTTGACCGTGACGCCGGCAAGGCCGGCCAGTTTTGCCATCTCGGTCAGCTCACTTTGCGTATAAGCGTCGCCCGCCGGTGTGCCGGCGAGCATCTCCCAGGAGAAGGCCGCCGGAAAAGGCGGCGACACGCGATCTTCGTTCGGCACGAAATCGACCGCAACGATCCGGCCATCCTCTGCAAGGCTCGCGATGATCTTTCGCAGCAGCCCTGCGCATGTCGGCAGATCGAAGTGGTGCAGAAAATTTGGCAGCAGGACGAGATCGTAATCCCTGCCCCAGTCGACATCGAAGGCACTGCCGGCAATCGTTCGATACCGATCAGCCACGCCGGCTCTACCCGCATTCTGCCGCGACAGCTCCAATACCGCGGCCCAGTCGACGGCGACGATCTCTGCCGATGGAAAGGCCTTGGCAATTTCGATGCCGAAAAGACCTGGACCTGCGGCGATGTCCAGAACCTTTTTGGGAGACCCCCGCCAGCTGGAGATTTCGTCCGCCAGTATTTTGGCGCTGAGGCCGGTGAAGGAGCCCATGCCGCGCGCGAACTTCAACCACACGGGATTGTCCGGCGACATGTTCGCGAGCCCGGGCGAACCGCCGTTTCGCACGACGGCGGCCGGATCGCGCAGAAAATTATCCAGTATTTCGGGTGCGGCGACGAACTCGATAGCGGAGCCCATATAGGCCGGCGAATTGCGATCGAGGAACATTTTGGTCGCCGGGGTCATCCGGTACTGCCCGCTCTCCTTCGTCAGGAAGCCATGGACCACGAGGTAGTCGCAGAGGATGCGCACGCCGCGCTCCGCAGCACTTGTTGCCGACGCCAGCGATGCTGCCGTTTTGCCCTCGCCGATATGCGTAAACAGATCGAGCTCGATGGCCGCCCTGATCGCTGCCGTCTTCCGGCATGCAAACAGGGCGTCGACCACGAGTTCGGGCGACACGACGCCGGCTTGGGCGTCCTCGACGATTGTTTCCATGGGAATACCCCCGAAGCTCGCGATCGGTCTTGCCTGGCAGCGCCAGCCGCAGGGATTATGCGTACATTCGCATATTCTACAAGACTTACCACGCTAACCCGATCGGGTGCCTCAGAAGCCGATCGGGACCGTTCCGTCACGGTCCCGGTCGTCGCCTTACGACTGCTGCAGCCCGTAAAGCAGCGGCATCAGCCCGGCGAGCGCTTTGAAGCGTTCCCATGATTTGGAAGAGGGTTTCGTCCAGCCGGTTTCGGCAAGCCCCGAGATGCGCGGGAAAACGAGGCGGTCGAAAACGGCGCGGTCCGTCATCGGTTCGGACCAGATGCAGGCCTGAATGCCGAGCAGCTTCTGTTTCTGCGCTGGCGTCCAGCCACTGAGCGGATCGAAATTGTAGAGTTTTTCCGCATCCGACGTTCCCGCCCAGCTGGCGCCCGGCTCGTCCCAATCGGGCCTCAGCGCCATGTCGAGGTAATAGACCTGGCCGGGGCAGACGACCATTTGATAGCCGCGTTCGGCGAGCTCGGCCGAGACCTCGACATTGCGCCAGCTGCAGAGATAGCTCTTCTCCTTGTCGATGACATCGCCGTGCGCCGCCTCTTCCCAGCCGCCGGTGATGCAGCCCTTGCTCGCCAGGAAGCGCTGCACGCGTTCCAGAAATTCCGCCTGCAGGATCGCGGCACCCGAGCCATGAATATCGTCGGCGCCATGCGTGTTGGTCACGACGTTCAGCCGCTTGGCATGCGCGTCGGCAACCGCGTCGCCGGCCACCGCCCGTAGGCGCGCGAGCGCGGCCGGCGAGCCGGACCACGCACCGAGCGGCACCTCGTCGGCGCCGAGATGGATCACCTTGAACGGGAAGAGCTCGATGAGTTCCGAAAGGATGGTCTCGACGATCTCGTAGGTCTTCTCGAGGGCGGGATTGATGCAATTGTCGGGAAAGCCCTGAACCGAATAATAGCTGCCGGTCTCGGCCGGGTCGCGCAGCTCCGGGATCGCCTGCTGCATGGCGTAGCAATGGCCGGGCATGTCGATCTCCGGCACGATCTCGACGCCGAAGCTCTTGGCCGCAGCGACGATCTCGCGGATGACCGATTTGGGATAGTAGCCGCCGGTTCGGGCCGGGCTGGACCCAAGCAGCGGCGGCACCGCAAGGCCGTGGCCGCGCCAGGCGCCGATCTCGGTCAGGGCGGGATAGGCGTCGATCTCGACGCGCCAGGCCTCATCGTCGGACAGGTGCCAGTGGAAGCGGTTGAGCTTGTTCCAGGCCAGCACCGCGATCAGCTTCTTGACCTCGGCCGCGCCGTAAAACTGGCGGGCGACATCGAGATGCAGGCCGCGCCAGCCCATCGCCGGCTCATCGACGATCTCGCCCGAGGCCGGAAACTGAAAGACGCCGGGGTGCAGTCTGGCGCCGCGCCAGATCTGGCCGAGGGTCACCAGGCCGTAGAGAAAGCCGGTGCGGCTGCTCGCCTCGACCGTCAGCCTCTCCTCGTCGAAGCTCAGCCGATAGGCTTCGGGACCGAAGCCGGCGGCATCCTTCAGGATGACCGGTACTGCGCCTTCGGCTTCGGTGCGCACGATGCCTTCGACGGCGAAGAGATGGTCGACCAGCGCCGCAAAGCCTTGCGCCGCCGCCTCGCCTTCGGTGCTCTCAGCCTGCGGCGCAAAACCGGCCGGCAGCGGCCGGCGCGAAGCGACCGCCACATGGTTCGGCCAGGGAATGATCGACACCTGAACGGGCGCATTGACGGGAACGGGATAGATCTCGGCGCCCCGCTTCAGACCCGCATTGCTGACCGAAGAGCGCGTCGGCTCGATGCCGAGCAAGATGGTGCCGCCGTCGGAAAGCGCGAGATAGGCGCTGGTCGCGCCGTCCGTCCAGTGGCGGAACTGCCAGCTCAGCGCATAGACGGAGATCGTCCAGGTCTCGCCGGCGGCGAGAACGAAACCGGCCGGCGGCTGGAATTCGGTGAAATTGGAGAGCCGCCGCGAGATCGTCGCGCCTTCGACCCGTCCGGCTGGATCGACGCGGCCCGGGCCGCTGACGCAGAGCGAGACATTCGACAGCGGCTCGCTGCCGAGGTTCTTGAGGCGCAGGACATAGGAGAATTCCTTGCCGTCGGCAGGCGGGTTCCAAAGGGTTTCGAGCCGCAGGGCTGTCGGTCGCGGTGTGGACATGGTCACTCTTCCTTCAGGAAAACCAGCTGCTGAACATTCCGACAGGATGCCGGGAGCGAAAGTGAAATTTGAGATCAATCAAATTGATTTAATATTGATAGTCGGTCTCCCGCCGAGGCGTCAATTGCGGATCTGAAATTTCTGTTGGACGCCTTGCGAATAAAATTCGGGCGATGGGCATCGCGTCAACAATAAGGTACTTTTAAGTACGATAAGGCTCACATTTAAAGGTCGACGCCGAGCCCGGCTTCCCGGTCGGGCTCGATTCTATTTGGTGATCCCTTTGCCCTGATATGCCGGTTGACATGTCGATCGTCTCGATCGCAAACATGGTCGATCTTCTCTCCGGGGCGGACAATGCCCGTTCGCGGGATCATCGTATGCTGAAACGACCTGAACCTGCCCGTCCTGACAAACCGCCCGCCATCGTCTGGCTCGGTTTCCTCGCCATGTGCGTCGGCATGTTCATGGCGATCCTCGACGTGCAGGTGGTGGCGACATCGCTGCCGACGATCCAGTCGGCGCTTGATATCGATCCCGATCAGATGAGCTGGATACAGACGGCCTATCTCATCGCCGAAGTGGTGGCGATCCCGCTGACCGGTCTACTGACCCGGCTGCTTTCGATGCGATGGCTGTTCGTGACCGCCATCAGCCTGTTCGTCGCGGCCTCGGCCGGCTGTGCGATGAGCGGCAGCTTCGGCGCGCTGGTGGCCTGGCGGGTGCTGCAGGGCTTTTCCGGCGGAACCCTGATCCCCTCGGTGTTTTCAGCCGTGTTCATCCTGTTCCCCAACGAGCGGCAGGCGCTGGCGACGACGATCGCCGGCGTGCTGGCGGTGCTGGCGCCCACCGTCGGGCCGATCGTCGGCGGATGGCTGACCGAAACCTATTCCTGGCACTGGCTGTTCCTGATCAACATCCTGCCGGGCATTGCCTCGGCCATCCTGGCCGCCCGTTTCCTGCCGCGGCAGGCGGCCGATCCGTCCGAACTCCGGCATCTCGATGGCCTGTCGCTCGTCCTGATGGCGATGGCGCTGACGAGCCTGGAACTCAGCTTGAAAGAGGCGCCGACCCGCGGCTGGGCCTCGGCCTATGTGCTCGGCCTGCTGGCCGTCTGCCTCGTGTCGGGCGGCGCGTTCGCAGCGCGGACGCTGCGCCGGCGCCGGCCGATCGTCGATCTCGGCAATTTCGCCGACCGGAACTTTCTTGTCGGCTCGGTCCTGAGTTTCGTGCTCGGCATCGGCCTGTTCGGCTCGGTCTATCTCATGCCGGTGTTTCTCGCGTTCGTCAGGGGCCACGACGCGCTCGAAATCGGCATGACGATGCTGGTCACCGGCATCGCGCAGCTGGTCACCGCGCCGGTCGCGGTCGCGCTGGAAAAGCGCATGGATGCGCGGCTGCTGTCGGCTGTCGGTTTCGCGCTGTTTGCGATCGGCGTCGGCATGAGCGCCTTTCAGGATCCGCGCTCGGATTACGATGCGATGTTCTGGCCGCAGATCGTGCGCGGCGTCGCCATCATGTTCTGCCTGCTGCCGCCGACGCGGCTGGCGCTCGGCACGCTGCCGGCCGACCGCATCCCCGATGCCAGCGGGCTTTTCAATCTGATGCGCAATCTCGGCGGCGCCATCGGCATCGCGCTGATCGACACGATCATCTACACCCGCTCGGAGCCGCTGGGCCAAGCCCTCTGGGCGCGCCTTCAGGCCGGCGACGTCGAGGCGGCGACCTTCGCCGGCGCACCGCTTCAGGCCATATCGGGACATAGCGGCAGCTTCGATGCCGACACCACGGCGCTGCTCGATCCGCTGGTCCAGACCGCGGCCAGCGTCCAGGCAATCAACGAAGCCTGGATGGTCATCGCCATCCTCACCGGCTGCGCCCTCGTCTGCGTTCCCTTCGCCAGACGGCCGGCGTCGGGGTGAAGACGGTTGCTGACGAACTTGCCCGCGGTCGCGCATTGCGATCGAGGCGAGGCTACCCCAAATGGGCAATGGTCATAGTGCCGCCACAGAATTCGATCCAATCATGCTGCAGATACAGGCGGATGGCGAAAAATGAGATTGCTGGCTCTTCTTGCTGTGGCCGTTTTGCTGACGGTGGTTCAAGCTCACGCCCAAGTTTATGAACCGTATGACGGATACGACGACTACGGCAGTTACGAGTATGATGACCCGTACAGCCCGTATCCGCCTCCGCCGTATTACGACCCTGCCCCTCGCTATCAGGAACCTCTGTATGATCGCAGGGAACGCTCAGCACGAAGTGCAAGGGGAACCATCGTGATCGCCACGCGTGAGCATACCCTTATTTACACCAGGTCATCGGGTGAGCAGTTCGCCTACCCAATCGCCGTCGGCCGTGAAGGCAAGCAATGGTACGGATCAACCCGGGTGGTATCCAAGCGAATGCATCCCGAATGGCGGCCAACGGCGAGCATGCGACAGAAGAACCCGAGGCTTCCAGCGGTCGTGAGGGCCGGCCCTGCCAATCCGCTTGGAACCCGCGCTATTTACCTCGCCGACGGGCTGCTCCGCATCCACGGCACCAATGACCCCGCCTCCATCGGCACCAATGCATCGAGCGGATGCTTTCGGATGTACCGCGAGGATGTCGAGGAACTCTACGATATGGTCCAGCCGGGGACGCGGGTGATCGTGCAGCGATAGTCGGATCGGGCGCCGTCGCAGGTTGCTCGCCAGCCATACGTCGACGCGGCTGCCCGCTGCGGGAAATATCAATCAGATACAGTAACGTCGATCCAGCGACCGGTTCCTTGGCCACCGTAGATATCCACATCAATCCATACGCTGCCACGCACGATCATATTGGCGGACTCTGGCGTCATCGTTCCGTTCCGAAGCATCTGCTCCAGAGCCTGGCGATTTACCGGGTCAGCAAAGAACGAGTCTGATTGATCGTCACGATCGCGCACGTGGTACTGGTGGAAATTCGCCCTGTCTTGTCGGATGATCTGCCATGGCTGGGTCATTCTAGCCCCATTTGAATTGTAAAGATCAGCGTTGCCGATATAGGCGCGATAGCTCTCAATAAGGCGATTGCTGTGGGTGGCCTGAACTCTCGCTTGAGCGTGAGCTGTTCCCGCGACGATGACCGAGCTGAATAGAATCAATAATAATTTTCGCATGTTGCCCTCTTTGAAAGAGAGGGTCTTACCCAGAGTTAAGCCAATTCGCCAAGCAAAAAGCATCTCATTGGGAGCCCCCGTCGATACGGCGTCCATTGCATTGCTCAATGGGGTGTACGACTGCAATCTGACTTCGCCAGCACCAGGGCGCGCGGCCCCTTTAAGCGTTCATGGCCCCCTGCATTCTCAGAGACAGCGGCAGGTCTCCAGGTCCCGTCAAAGCTGTTTCAACGGCCCTTGTCATCCATGGCGTCCAGCATCAATGGTTTGAATCACTCGGGGCGCAGCCGGTGACACTGACGAAAGCTTGCCGATCGACCGGCCGCCGGTAAGATTTCTCTCAATCATTTTGCGTCATCCTTCGATTCCCTTCTGACGCCAATCGAAGAGATCTCAATGGCCCCGGACCCAGCCCGCAGTTTTCAAATGCCCCGCCGCGACGAGCTTGGCCTCCTTGCGATCAGCAACGGTTCCGGCCTGTCGATATCGGCGCTGCCGAACGGCACGCTGTTTGCCATCGAATATGCCGACGACAAGGGATCGGTGCAGATCAACCAGATCCAGGGCTCGCCGCTGATCGGCGGGATCGGGCGGCTTTATCTGCGCATCGGCGGCGCTCGGCCTGAGGTCGTCGAAATCGTTGGGCCGCGCGCCAATGGCGGTTTCGGATATGATGCGACGCGCTTTTCGTGGAGCGGAAAAACAGGCGATATCGGCTATAATGTCCGGCTCGAGCTGCATCCCACCGAGGCGGCCTGGTTCTGGCGCGTCGCCCTCCGGCATCTGAAGGGGAAAACGCTGCCGGCGGATCTGGTGCTGATCCAGGATGTCGGCCTCGGCGATCGAGGCTTCCTGATGAACAGCGAAGCCTATGCCTCGCAATATGTCGATCACCATATCGCCGATCATCAGATGTTTGGTTCCGTGGTCATGAACCGGCAAAATCTCAAACAGGGTGGTGGCCGCAATCCCTGGCTCGTCCAGGGCTGCCTCGACGGTGCAGCTGGCTATGCCACGGATGCTATCCAGCTGGTGCAGGCGAAAAACCGTCTCGACGACCGGCTGGTCGGCCCCTTCGGCACCAGCCTGCCAAGCACGCGGCGGCAGCAGGAGACGGCATGTCCGGCCATCCAGTCGAAATCGCTCTCCATTTCGGCAAGCGGCGCGACTGCGACCTTCTTCGCGCTCTTTACAGCCGATCATCCCGAGGCGTCGAGCGATGCCGATCTTCTTCGGCTGGACGGGCTTGCGGCGGCAGAGAGTGTGACCGGCGATCTCGAGGAGACGGCGCCGGTCCGCAGCCTGCTGCAGGACGCGTCTCTGCTGGAGGTCGAGCTGCTCGACAAAAAGGCGATCGGCCGCCTTTATCCCGAGCGGAGCCTGGAAGAGCGCGCCGGCGGAAAGCTGCTGTCGTTCTTCGTACCGGATGGCGCGCTGAACCGTCACGTCGTGCTGCGCGACAAGGAACTTATGGTGGCGCGCCGTCACGGTGCGATCGTCAGAAGCGGTGAGAATATGCTGCTCGACGATTCCACCCTTGCCGCGACCTGCTGGATGCAGGGCATTTTTGCCGCCCAGCTGACGATCGGCAATACCTCCTTTCACAAGCTCTTTTCCGTCTCCCGCGATCCCTACAACCTGACGCGCGCCAGCGGGCTGCGCATCATGGCGGATGTCGGCGACGGCTGGCAGTTGCTGGCGGTGCCCTCGGCTTTCGAAATGGGGCTCAGCGACTGCCGCTGGATTTATCAGTGCGCCGGCCGCACGATCACCGTTGCGGCGGTCGCCTCCGGCAAGGATGCGGCGATGCAGTGGACGGTCTCCGTCGAGGGCAAGCCCTGCCGCTTCCTGGTGTTCGGCCATGTCGTGCTCGGCGAGCGTGAATATGACGCCGGCGGTCAGATCGAATTCGATACCGCAGGCAAGCGTATCCATTTCCGGCCGGACCCGGCCTGGCTCTGGGGTGAGCGTTATCCCGATGCCGGTTATTGGCTGGTGAGTTCGACGCCCGATGCCATCGAGGAGATCGGCGGCGACGAACTGCTTTACAGCGATGGGATGCCACGCAACGGCGCTTTCGTCGCGCTGCGCTCGCAGCCGACACAGGCGCTCTCATTCGCCGTCGTCGGCTCGATGACCGATGCTGCAGAAGCCGGGCGGCTGGCAGAGCGGTATCAGGCCGGCATCACCGATGAAGCCATGCTGGCGCCGGCCTCCAAATTCTGGCGCAACACCGTGCGCGGCCTGACGATCGGAAACACAATGATCGACAGCCCTTCAGCAGATCTTGCCGCACAGGCGACGCTGCTGCCCTGGCTCGCGCATGATGCCATCGTGCATTTGAGCGTGCCGCACGGCCTCGAGCAATATACCGGTGCGGCCTGGGGCACGCGCGACGCCTGCCAGGGCCCGATCGAATTCCTGCTCGCCTACGAGCATGACCGCGAAGCCAAGGAGGTGGTGAAAACCGTCTTCAGCGAACAATATCGTGAGATGGGCGACTGGCCGCAATGGTTCATGCTGGAGCCCTATGCCAATATCAGGGCGGGTGACAGCCACGGCGATATCGTCGTCTGGCCGCTGAAGGCGCTCTGCGATTATATCGAAGCGACGGGTGATCTCGCCATCCTCGACGAGAAGGTCTCCTGGCGCGACGAAAAGACCATGCAGAAGGCGGCGGAGACCGACACCATCGCCATCCATGTCGAGAAACTGCTCGATACCGTCCGCGGCCAGTTCATCCCGGGAACGCACCTGATCCGCTATGGCGAGGGGGACTGGAACGATTCCCTGCAGCCGGCCGATCCGCATCTGCGCGACTGGATGGTCAGCAGCTGGACCGTCGCCCTGCTCTACGAACAGATCGTCCGTTATTCCGCGATCCTGCGCCGCCTCGGCCAGCGCGATAAGGCCAAGGCGCTCAGGAAGATCGCCACGGCGATGCGCCGGGATTTCAACCGCCATCTCGTGCGCGACGGCATCGTCGCCGGTTACGGCATCTTCGATCCTGCCCATGACGGTGTCGAATTGCTGCTGCACCCGAGCGATAAGCGCACCGGCCTCTCCTACTCGCTGATCTCGATGACGCAGTCGATGCTCGGCGGGCTGTTCACGCCGGCGCAAAGGCAGGACCATATGACGCTGATCGAGGAGCATCTGCTCTTCCCCGACGGCGTGCGGCTGATGGAAAAGCCCGCCACCTATGCCGGCGGACCCGAGACGCTGTTTCGCCGCGCCGAATCCTCCTCCTTCTTCGGCCGCGAGATCGGGCTGATGTATGTGCATGCGCATCTGCGCTATTGCGAAACGCTGGCCCTGGGCGCCGAAGCGGACGAACTCTGGAAGGCAATTTCGGTCGTCAACCCGATCGCCGTCACCACGGCGCTGCCGCATGCCTCGCTGCGCCAGCGCAATACCTATTTCAGCAGCAGCGATGCGGCCTTCCACGACCGCTATCAGGCGGCTGCCGAATGGGAGCGCGTCAAGGCGGGAAAAGTCGCCGTCGACGGCGGATGGCGTATCTATTCCAGCGGCCCCGGGCTCTACACCAGGAGCTTCGTCGAAAATATCCTCGGCTTCAAACGGCGCTTCGGCCGGCGCGGACGCAAACCGCTGCTGCCTCAGGCTCACGCTTCCGTGGAGCTGCAGACGGATCACGCCGCCTGGCGGCGGCTGATGAAGCCGAAGCCAACGGCCTAATATTTCAAGAGGACGTGCTGGCGTCGCGCAACTCTTCGAAGCGCGCCGCACTCTTCGACAGGTGTGTTCGGATGGCGCGGCGGGCGGCGGCTTCCTCGCCGTCGCGGATCGCCGTGAATATGGCATGGTGCTCCCGGCGCATGCGGGCGGCATGGCGCTTGCGCTCGGCCGCCGTCATCTTGTCCAGGCGCGCCCATTGCCGCGGCACCATGATGTCGCCGAACGTATCGAACAGGCGGCCGTAATAGGAGTTCTGCGTCGCGACCAGGATCGACCGGTGGAAGGCGTAATCCTCCTGCGCGCCGTATCCGCCCTCCTCCAGCGCCTTGTCGAGCGCATCGAGCCGAGCCTGCATGCGGCCGAGATCTTCAGGTGTGCGCCGCAGCGCGGCAAGACCGGCGGCTTCGTATTCGACCCCCATGCGCAGCTCCAGCACGCGCAGAACCTCGTCGATCGACTGCAGGTCGTTGGGAATGATCGAGAAGGATCGCGGGTTGGGATCGTTGGAAACGAAAGCCCCGAGCCCTTGCCGTGTGGTGATCAGCCCCTTGGCGCGCAGCGTCGCCAGCGCTTCGCGAACGATCGTCCGGCTGACGCCGGTGGCCCTCATGATCGCCTGTTCGGTCGGCAGGCGCTGGCCTGGCTTGAGGTCGCCGGATTCGATCTGCGCCATCAGCATATCGGCAAGGCCGCTGCGCAGGTTCGGCAGCTGCCGAGTGGTGGTGACCGCCTTGTCCCTGTCCGTCATCTCGTGTCGATCCTGCCCCCGATGCGGCCGCGCCAGCCTCATTTCCTTTTGCTAACGCATGCCGGCAGGAAAGGCAAAACGACGTCGGTCACGACAGGTCTTGATGACGCGGATCACCGCGCCAGCCAGCCGCCATCGACGGGCAGCACCGTTCCGTGCACGTAGTCGGAGGCTGAGGATGCCAGGAAGACGGCGGCACCGCCGAGTTCGGCAGGTGTTCCCCAGCGCCCGGCCGGAATGCGCGAAAGAATGGCGGCGTTGCGGTCGGCATCCTCGCGCAGCGCGGTGGTGTTGTTGGTGACGAAATAACCGGGCGCGATGCCGTTGACGTTGACGCCCTTGCCGGCCCATTCGCAGGCCAGCAGCTTGGTCAGTCCGGCAAGGCCGCTTTTCGAGGCGGTATAGGAGGGGATGCGGATGCCGCCCTGGAAGGAGAGCAGCGAGGCGATGTTGATGATCTTGCCCCTGCCCTTTTCGACCATGTGTCGGCCGGCCGCCTGCGACAGGAAGAAAGCCGTCTTCAGGTTGACGTCGATCACCGCGTCCCAGTCTTCCTCGGTGAAATCAAGCGCATCGGCGCGGCGGATGATGCCGGCATTGTTGACGAGGATGTCGAGGCCGCCGAAGGTCTGGATGGCCTCGGCGACAATCCCCTTGACCGGTTCGATGGTGCCGAGATCGGCCTTGACGACATGGAAGCGGCTGCCCGCCTGTTTCACCAGCGCCTCGGTTTCCTCCATCGAGGAGCGCCCGACGGCGACGATCGAGGCGCCGGCCTCGGCCAACGCTGCCGCGATGGCCTGGCCGATGCCGGTATTGGCGCCGGTGACGACGGCAGTCCTGCCTGTGAGGTCGAAGGGGTTGGCCACGGCGCTCACCTCAGATCCGCAATGGCGATGTGATCCATGTCGGTGAAGCTCTTATTGTCGCCGGCCATTGCCCAGATGAAGCTGTAATTCTTGGTGCCGGCGCCGGAATGGATCGACCAGGGCGGCGAGATGACCGCCTGTTCGTTGGCGACCAGCATATGCCGGGTCTGCTGCGGCTCGCCCATGAAATGGAAGACACGCTGCTCGGCTTCGAGATCGAAATAGAGATAGGCTTCCATGCGGCGGTCATGCGTATGGGCCGGCATAGTGTTCCAGACGCTGCCCGCCTCGATCATGGTGAAGCCGAGGGTCAGCTGGCAGGACTGGCAAACCTCGGGGTGGATGAACTGGTAGATCGACCGCTTGTTGGCCGTCGCGGCGTCGCCTGGCGTCAGGTGGCGGGCCTTTTCGCGGGTGAGCAGCACGGTCGGATGCGTCTGATGCGCCGGCGTCGAGACCAGATAGAATTTGGCCGGATCGGCGGCGTCCACGCTCTCGAACCGCACGTCCTTGGCGCCCTTGCCGGCATAGAGGCAATCATATTTGGCAAGATCGTAGCTCGTGCCGTCGACGACGATGCGGCCGGCGCCGCCGATGTTCAGCGCGCCGAGTTCACGCTCGGCAAGGAAGGTTTCCTGGCCGATCGCGGTCGGCGCCGTCAGCGGCAATCCATCGGCGAGCGGCGTCGCGCCGCCGATGACCATGCGGTCGTAATGGGAATAAGTCAGCCGGATCTCGCCGCCCGCAAAGACGGTTTCTACCAGAAAGTGACGCCGCAGCGTCTCGGTGTCGTAATTGCGCACGGCCTCGGGATGAGAGGCGTGCCTCACGTCGATCTGCATGTCAGAATTCCTTCAGTTTCGTTGTCGTCAAGCGTCGTTGCTCCAGCGACGCCGGATCCGTTCGTCGATCCGTTTCGCTCGGCAGTGAACCGAATGGTTACATAGTTGTACGACAAATTCGGAGTCAATATGTTTCTGCAGCACGCAGCCACAACCGGCGGCGATCTCAGAAATCACCAGCAAAATCAGCGATAAGCAGGAAAGAGCCACCATCGCCCGGTAACGGATGGCGAGCCGTGGTTTTCGGCGCGATCGGCCAAAAACGAAAAAGCCTGCCGCGGGAGGAGGTGCGGCAGGCTTTCGAAAAAAACCGAACGACAGCTGGGAGGAGGAGTGCTGCCGTTCCCGCAGACGACCCTGGGAGGAGGATGGGGCGCCTGCATCTCGAAGGGATGCGGGAGGAGGTGCATCGCTTCGATAGAAATAATCATACTTATTTCTTGCTCAGTTGGTAGGCATTTCTTTGCAGGGCAGCTATGCGTTATGCGAAAAGCGGACGGCTTGATCGCCCGGTCCCGGCCTGCCAGAAGCACAAAAGCAAAGCGCCCGCTTCTGAAGAAAGCAGGCGCCGGCCAAACTCTTGATAAATGCTTAGTCTACAGGCCGTTAGCGGGCGATGGCAGCGCGGGCGACGTTGCGGATGTCACCGCGGCCGATGCCGAGGTCGTCCAGTTCGCGCGCGGACATACGGCCCAGTTCAGCGACCGTCTGACGGTACTTGCGCCAGTTATTGAAAGAGCGTGCTACGTTCATGATGATCCCCTTTCCGTGGGCTTTCGAAGCCTAGCTGCCAGTCCTTGGCGCTTCGTTCGCTTCGATGAGAGGTATATAGTACGAGCCCTTCGATAGTTGCAGCGCCAATGCATCACTGCACCTATGCGACGTTTGCATGGGTCGGCATATTTGGGGCTATTTTCGATCAGCGTCCGAACCGTTTCGCGGTCAGAGTTTGAAGCGATCGAAGGCCGTCAGCCGCACGATCGGCGGCTCCGCCTCTTTCCACCGGTAAATTTCCGAGCGCAGATAGGAAAGCTCGTCGTCGAGATCGTCTTCGCCGACTTCGATCCACCAGGACTTCAGCCGGCCGTCGCTGCCATCCGACCAGCGATAACCCCTCGCCTTCAGATGGTCCTTCATCTCGAACGGGCTGTGTTCGGCGAAGATGCGAATACGCGAGCGCTGGCTGGCGCGGTAAAGCTCGGCGAACGGGCTTTCGCCGTCGCCCTGCTCGCGATCGAGGATTTCCAGCAGCGCGTGGCAGTCGTCCACCGCGCGATGACCGTCGTGGAAATACCCGGCCTGGCCGACGAGATAACCGAGCTTCGTGCCTTCGAAGCCGCGGACGCTCCAATCGATCTCCGACACCGAGCACGCCCAGGCCTTGCCGGCGAAAATCCTGGAGAAGGCCTCGCAGAACGGCCGGTCGAAACCGGCATTGTGGGCGATGATCAGATCGGCCGGCTCGATCAGGGCGCTCAACGACCTTATATCGATGACCTGGCCTTCGACCATCGCATCGGTGATCCCCGTCAGCCGGGTAATCTCCGGCGGTATCGGCCGCGACGGCTGTTGCAGGCCGCCATAGATGCCGACAATGTCGCCGATCCCGCCCCCATCGTCGAACGTGAAGGCGACAGCGCCGATTTCGATGATCTCGTCGTTGCGGTGATTGAGACCGGTCGTCTCCGTATCGAGAATGACGCCGAGCCGCGAAAACTCCGGCCGTCTGGCCGTTGCAATCGGCCGGGCGGTCAGTTTCCGCAGGATGCGGTAGTTGCCGCTTTCTTCAAGCGTACGCGCCATGTCTTCAGCGGAACTGGCGGCCGGCTGCAACGTCGGCCGGCGCGAGGGAGCGCGCGCCTTGGCGACTGCCGGCGACGGCTTGGCAAACATGTCGAGTTGCGAATCTCTCTGCACGCTCATCGGACCTGTATGTCACGCAGACGCGGTTTAATCCATCGCGCGCGGCGCTATCCCCAGCCCTTGCCTTTCGTGGGCATGAAAGATTAGCTGAGCGCGAGAAGCCAAAGGAAAAGCCATGCCCGGTGACAACGGTAAGGGTGTCGAACAGGACGTCGTCATCATCGGCGCCGGGGCCGCCGGCATTGCCGCCGCCCGGCACCTGCAGGCGATCCGCCCGGATCTTTCGATCCTGCTTCTGGAAGCCGGCGATCGTCTCGGCGGTAGGGCCTGGTCGGTCGCGCTGCCCGGAGCATCCGATATCGCGCTCGATCTCGGCTGCGGCTGGCTGCACGGGGCGCGGACCAATGCCTGGACCGGTCTTGCCGACGCGGTCGGATTGACGGTCGATCGGACACCGGCGCCCTGGAGCGGCGGCCGGCGGCTGCAGCGCGACGATGCGGAAACCCAGGCCGCGCAACAGGCGATCGCCGCTTATTTCGAACGGCTCGACAGTCATGAGGGCGATGACACAAATCTGGCCGCGATGCTCGAACCCGGCAATGCCTGGAACGGCCAGATCCGGGCGATCGGTACTTATATCACAGGCGCCGAGCTGGAACGCTCGTCGGTCGTCGACTACACCAGATACGACCCCGGCCCCGGCCCCGATTGGCGGGTGCGCCAGGGCTATGGAACATTGATCTCGCTTTACGGCAGGCCGGTTCCGGCAAGGCTCGGCGTCGAGGTCACGCGCATAAACCACCGCCCTGCCGGCGGTGTCGGCATCGAGACGAACCAGGGTGGGCTCAGCGCCCGTGCGGTGCTGGTGACCGTTTCCACCAATGTGCTTGCCACGGGCAGGATCGTCTTCGACCCTCCCTTGGCCGAGAAGGTCGAGGCGGCGGCGCGCCTGCCGCTCGGGCTTGCCGACAAGCTCTTCCTTAGGCTCGCCCATCCGGAGGCGCTGCCGGCCGATACCCATATGCTCGGCTCCGTCAGCCGTGCTGCCACCGGCACCTATCAGCTCCGGCCGCTCGGCGCTCCTGTCGTCGAAGCCTATTTTGCCGGCGACCTCGCGCATGATCTGGAGCGGGAGGGGAAAGAGGCCGCCTTTGCCTTCGCTGGAGATGAGCTGGCGGCACAATTCGGCGCCGATATCCGCAAGCAATTGTCGGTGGCCGCGATCTCGGCCTGGGCCGCTGCACCCCATATCGGCGGCTCCTATTCCTATGCCGAACCCGGCGCCTCCGATCTGCGCGGGGTCCTCGCCGCACCGCATGACGGACGGATCTTCTTTGCCGGCGAAGCCTGTTCGCGCGCGCGTTATTCGACGGCGCACGGCGCCTACGAGACCGGCGTCGCCGCAGCCGATCTGATTGCCGGGTCGCTGTCGAGAAAAGCGTAAGTCGCCGGCCGCGATGGCCCGCGGGAATATTTTTTCCCACTTGTGGCACGGGCGGGATTGGGTATGTTGCTCCAGCCCCTGCGCCAGATGAGCCAGGGCGCCAGACGTCATCCGGCGGCAAGCGGCCGCCCGGAGCATGATGCCGAAAAGTGTAAGCGGTTTTCGGACGACATCATGCTCTCTCTCAAATTCAGAACAGGATGATTTTAGGCCGAACGGCCTCAAATCATCCTGTTCGGGCTCGATATTGTCATTAGATTGCGGAAGCCCCGGCTTCTATCCCGGCGATTTTGCGCGTCGGCTGCGGGCCTCTGCATCAGGAGGAAGAAATGGATTATCGCAAGCTCGGTCCCAGCGGGACCGTCGTCACCGCCTATTGCCTGGGCACCATGACCTTCGGCGCGGAGGCCGACGAAGCGGCCTCGCACAAGCTGCTCGACGATTATTTCGCCTGGGGCGGCAATTTCATCGATACCGCCGATGTCTACAGCGCCGGCAAGTCGGAAGAGATCATCGGACGCTGGCTGAAGGCGCGCCCGACCGAAGCCCGCCAGGCAATCGTCGCCACCAAGGGCCGTTTTCCGATGGGCAACGGACCGAACGATATCGGCCTGTCGCGCCGGCATCTCGGCCAGGCGCTCGACGATTCTCTCAGCCGCCTCGGCCTTGAGCAGATCGACCTCTACCAGATGCATGCCTGGGACGCGCTGACGCCGATCGAGGAGACGCTGCGCTTCCTCGACGATGCGGTTTCCTCAGGCAAGATCGGCTATTACGGCTTCTCCAACTATGTCGGCTGGCATATCGCCAAGGCCTCGGAGATCGCCAAGGCCCGCGGTTATACGCGCCCGGTGACGCTGCAGCCGCAATATAACCTGCTGGTGCGCGACATCGAGCTCGAAATCGTCGCCGCCTGCCAGGATGCCGGCATGGGCCTGTTGCCGTGGTCGCCGCTCGGCGGCGGCTGGCTGACCGGCAAATACAAGCGCGACGAGATGCCGACCGGTGCCACCCGCCTCGGCGAAAATCCCAACCGCGGCGGCGAATCCTATGCGCCGCGCAATGCGATGGAACGAACCTGGGCGATCATCGCCGTTGTCGAGGAAATCGCCCGGGCGCATGGCGTCAGCATGGCGCAAGTGGCGCTCGCCTGGACGGCGGCGCAGCCGGCGATCACCTCGGTCATCCTCGGCGCCCGCACGCCGGAGCAACTGGACGACAATCTCGGCGCCATGAAGCTCAAACTCACCGACGATGACATGGCGAGGCTGAATGAAGTGAGCGCCCCTCAGCCCTTCGACTATCCCTATGGCAAGGGCGGCATCAATCAACGTCACCGCAAGATCGAAGGCGGCCGCTGAGCACAAGCGCCCATGGCGAGCCGCAGAAAATGCGGCTCGCGCGCAGCGCGGAGACCGGCTGACGCCGATCGGCTCCCGGCATGGTCGATGAAGCGCGATGCTTCGGCGGCCTGAGCGGTGAAAGAAAATGTGATTCAAGATCTAGATGATTTCGAACGGGATTGGCATAATAGCATCCGGATCCCAATCGAAGAAATAGAGCATAGGGTCATCCGAAAGCCGCACAGTTTTCGGCATTCATGCTCTAACGCCGCAGTCAACCAGTCAGGTAACAGAATTGAAAAACACCAGAAACAACGAGCTTTCCGATCGTCGCAGCGCCGCTGCCGAAGCCAAGGCTGCTCTCCTCAATGCGTATCGTGACGCCAAGGATAAGGCTGAACCGACCCGGCTCGCCAAGCAGGCGGAGCGTCAGGCCGTCGCCGCGGCCAGGGAAGAACGCCGTGCCGAGCGGGAACGGCTAAAGCTTGAGCAGCGCGCACAGGCTCAAGCCGCCGAAGCAGAACGCCAGGCGGCTGCCGAGGCCGCCGCACGCGCCGACATCGAGGCGCGCGAAGCGGCCGAGAAAGACCGGATCGCCCGCGTCATTGCCGATGAAGCCGCCCGAAAGGCCGCGCGCGACCTGCGTTACGCCAACCGAAAAGCCAGAAAGTCGTAAGCGCCGGCGCCGCCTGTTGTCGTAACGGGCGGCGCTATCTTTCAGGCGGCCTGCACGGCCGCATTCAACGGGATTTCGACATCGATTTCGAGCGTCGAGACGTATTCGTTGCGATCGATCGTCACCTGCACCTTGTCATGATCAAGCTCGACATGCTTTGCGATCACCGCCAGGATTTCCTCACGCAGCAGCGTGACCAGGTCCGAACCGGCCGAAGAGCGCTCATGGGCAAGAAGCACCTGCAGGCGTTCGCGGGCGGCCGGTGCAGTTCTCTGCTTGTTGAAGAGACGGAAAATATTCATGCTGCCCTCCGTCCGAAGATTTTGCCGAAAATATTGCGCTTTTCCTCAGGGATCGCCATCGGCACCAACTCGCCGGCGAGCCGGCGGGCGGCATCGAAATAGGCCATCGCGGCCGGGCTGCGGCTTTCTGCCAGCGTGACCGGCGCGCCGATATTGGAGGCGCGCAGGACATCCATGCTTTCCGGCACGATGCCGAGCAGCGGGATGGACAGGATCTCCAGCACGTCGTCGACCTTGAGCATGTCGCCGCGCTCGGCGCGATTGGCGTCGTAGCGGGTCAAAAGCAGATGCTTTTCCATCCGCTCGCCGCGTTCGGCCTTGGCGGTCTTGGCATCGAGCAGGCCGATGATGCGATCGGAATCGCGCACCGACGACACTTCAGGATTGGTGACGACAACGGCGACGTCGGCATGGCGCATGGCAAGCGTTGCGCCGCGCTCGATGCCGGCGGGGCTGTCGCAGATGATCCAGTCGAAATAGCGCTTCAGGTCGTTGATGACGCGCTCGACGCCCTCGGCGGTCAGATTGTCCTTGTCGCGCGTCTGCGAGGCCGGCAACAGGAACAGCGTTTCCAGCCGCTTGTCGCGGATCAGCGCCTGGGTCAGCTTGGCGTCGCCCTGGATGACATTGATCAGGTCGTAGACGACCCGGCGCTCGGCGCCCATGACGAGGTCGAGATTGCGCAAGCCGACGTCGAAATCGACGACGACGACTTTTTCATTGCGTTGCGCCAGCGCCGCTCCCAATGCGGCGGTCGAGGTTGTCTTGCCAACCCCGCCCTTGCCTGACGTGACGACGATCACTTTCCCCATGTGTCTCTCCTTTGCCGTGCCGCAGTAATTCGAAGTGTTGCAGCGTCTTCCACGCGTCACTTAAAGCCGCGCGGCGCTGTCGTTAGGTCAGTTTCTCTGCCATGATCGCATCGTCTTCGAGCCAGAGCTGAACAGCCTGTCCGCGAAGATTGGCGGCCATGTCTTCCGCCATTTTGTAAACGCCGTCGATTGCCACCAGCTCGGCCTCGAGCTTGCGGCAAAAGATCCGCGCCGATGCATTGCCGATCGATCCCGCCATGGCGCGGCCCCGCAGCGCCCCGTAGATATGCACGGACCCGCCGGCAATGACCTCGGCGCCCGAGGCGACAGACCCGACGATGGTCACGTCGCCTTCCGGGAAGATCACCGATTGCCCGGAGCGCACCGGCTCCCTGATGACGATCGATTGCGTCGTTGCCGGACGGATCTCGGCTGCTGCAGGTTTGACCGCCGAATCGGCAGGCTCACTGGCCTGAACCTCGATGTCGGAAGCGGAGCGACCGCCTTTCAGCGCCGGAGGCATGCCCGAGCCGAGAATGGAAGGCCGCGCCCCCTCGATGCCCATGATGCTGACATTGCGCTTGGCAAGCTCGGCGATGAGCTCCTTCAACTGCGGCTTGTCGATTTGCAGATCGGTCAGATCGAGCACGACCGGCCGTCCCAGGAAGAAACCGGCCGAACGCGCGGCCAGATCGTCGAGCCTTGCCAACCAATCATCGAAAGGCAGGTCCGGAGACAACATGACGGCCAGGAAGGAGCGGCCCTTGATGCGGATAGAGCGAGCGTCTGTTAGCACTTTGGTCATCTATGTGAAGAAATCGTTGACCATGTCTACCGCCGACATGGTTAACAAAAAGTTAACGCGGCGTAGATATTCCCTAACGTGATGCGGCTCGGTTGAGGACGAAAATCAAAGTAACCGCTTGAAAGTACTTATATTTCCTCTGATCCAGAGGTGGAAAGCAGATCGCCCGTCATGCCGGGAAGAGGCTTAACCAAGCGTGCGACGGAAATGCGCGGCAACGCGGTCGGCGGCGTCACCTACCGGGCCGCTCTGATCATAGAAGTCGAAGTGAGCGCCCTCGGCCCAATGCAACTCCTTGGGTCCGGCCAGAAGCCCGTATATTTTTCGGGCCTGGTCTGGGAAAGCCGAACCTTCGGAGTGGACCAGCAGCGTCGGCGCCGTGACTCGCGGAGCCCGGGATATGGGATCGAAATCGATCCACGGCTCCCAAGCCATCACAGCGAATTCGTTGCGCCAGGATGGAACGCCGCCACCGCGCGTCTGATCCAGGTAATATTGGCTCGGGCTGACGCTCGCCGCCGTTTGATCGGTATTATGGTAGGCTCGAATGGTCTTGATCTCGCCGGTCTCGTCGTAGATCTGCCGTGCGAGACGGCCCTCGGCCCTCAGGCGCTCGACGGCCTCTGGTCCTTTCTTGATCAGCGCTACCAGTTCCGGCTCGGAGAAGAAGCCCGCCACGGTCGCGACCGCGCCGACATTGGCGTCCTCGGCCGCCGTGTAGAGGACGGTGCCGCCAGACGTGCAGATTCCGAGAAGGCCTGTTCCCGACACATCTGGCCGGCTTGCCAGGTAACGCAGCGCTGCCGACAGGTCTTCGGCCTTGGCGGCGGGATCCTCGTATTGACGTTTGGCACCGCCGCTCTGGCCGTAGTTCCGGTAATCAATGGCCAGTGCCATCACCCCACGGCGCGCCATTTCGCCGGCATAGATACCGCCCATCTGCTCTTTAACGGAAGTGAAGGACCCGCCCATCGCCACAGCCGGATAGCGTTTTGCAGGATCGTGGCCGTCAGGCAGGTAGAGATGGGCGACTACATAGCTGTCGCCGCTGGCAAAGCTGACGGTCAGCGGTGTGATTTTTCCGCGATGTGCACTCAAGGTCTGAGACATGCCAGCTCCTACTGCGGAGAACAGTGCGACAGCTCCAACCGACAGGCCGAAGGTGCGGCGGGTGATCGATGAGGCAGTCATCCATGTCTCCTCTCTGATAACGAGAGAAAGATGCGCTCTGATATGCTATTTGTTAATCGGGCGATTTCTTGACTGGCTTGTAAGGTAGATTTTATAATGCGGGCAGACTTGCTGGACGGCATCCTGGCGTTCACCAAAGTGGCGGAGAAGCGGAGCTTCACGGCTGCCGCATTGGAACTGGGCGTCACGCCGGCTGCGATAAGCTGGACCATCAAGCAGTTGGAGGGGCGTGTCGGCGCACCGCTGCTGACTCGCACCACTCGTTCAGTCGGCCTGACCGAAGCGGGGGCGCTGTTGCTCGAACATGCGCAAGCGGGTGTCGCACAGATCGCCGCAGGTTACGATGCAGCGCAAGCGCAGGGTGCTCGACCCGCCGGGCTGCTGCGCCTCAATCTTCCGACGGTGGCGCAATCCATCCTGGAACCGCTATTGCCCGGCTTCGCCGCCGCTTGCCCGGATATCGAGCTGGAGTTGACGATTGACGACCGCTTCGTCGACATCGTCGCGGAAGGATATGATGCCGGCATCCGCGTCGGCGAGACGATCGCCCAGGACATGGTGGCCGTGCGCCTGACCCAACCCTCGGCGATGACCGTGGTCGGCTCCCCCGCCTACTTCTCAAAGCGCGAAAAACCCCGGCGCCCCGAGCAACTGGCGGACCACGCCTGCATCAATTTCCGGCTGGCGAGCGGCGCAATTTACCGCTGGGCCTTCGAGGAGCGGCTCGATGCCGGCGGCAAGCTGCGGGCGTTCGAGATCGCCGTAAAGGGGCCATTGATCGTCAACCGCTCAGGCCCAAGCCTGTCTGCTTCAGTTTCAGGCGTCGGCCTGGCCTATAACACCACCGATAATGTCGGGGCGCTGGTCAGGCAGGGATTGCTGGAGCCGTGCCTGGAAGACTTCATGCCGACCATGCCGGGCTTCTTCCTCTATTTCCCCAGTCAGGCGCGGGCGCTACCGAAGCTGCGAGCATTCCTGGACTTTTACGCTGGATGGAAGAAGTCGGCTCAGCTGGCTTTAGAATGATGGCTGGGCGGGATGTTGACGGAAATCATTGCATGAGCGGGCTTTGGCCGGCCCTTCGCTTTCCGGCTGCAAAACAACTTGTACTATAGCGTACAATTCCGCGAGTGTGTTATTATCGCTACAGCTTTTTTAGAATCCGCTGTTATATCCTCTGGTTGTAATGTCATGCCATGGGGTACAGAAATGAAGTTAACTATCGCCACTACCTTACTCGCACTTGTCGCCACCACTGCTTTCGCGGCTGACGTCGTTCAGGACGTCCCGGCTGCGCCTGTTGCGGCTGCACCCGTTTTCACCTGGTCGGGTCCGTATTTCGGCATCGATGGCGGCGCCGCATGGCTCAATGGTGATTTCAGCGTCGGCGGCTTCAGCGATTCTGAGGATTTCAACGGCGGCGTCTTCGGCGGATTTGCCGGCTACAACTTCCAGTTCGACAGCATCGTTGTCGGTATCGAGGGCAACCTGGAACACAACTGGAATGAAAAGGAAGCGCTGGGTGCAGACATCGGAACCGATTGGGCCGGCGCTGTTCGTGGTCGTGTCGGTTACGCTTTCGACAAGGCGCTCATCTTCGGCGCAGCCGGCTGGACTGCCACACGCGGTTACGTAGACGTGCCGGGCTTCGACAAGGAAACGGAAACCTTCAACGGCTACACCGTCGGCGCTGGCGTCGATTTTGCCTTCACCGACAATATCTTCGTTCGTGGCGAATATCGCTTCAACGACTTCGGCAAAAAAGATATTCTGGGTGTTGATGTCGACCTCGACCAGCACGAGCTCAAGTTCGGCGTCGGCGTAAAGTTCTAAGAACTGTCGGCCAGATCAGCGGTATGAGAGCCTCGCCATGTTGGCGGGGCTTTTTACGTTCCCCATTCCGTTGGGTGCAGTCGTTGGCTCCGCCCCAGCGTCGGCCTGGCCCAATAATGTGAGGGGCTTGTAGCGCCGGGATTGCTGGAGCCTTGCCTCGAAGAGTTTATGCCGATGATGCCGGGGCGGAGGTCTTGGGCTATCCCTGCAAAGTCAAAAGCCTGCCGTCTGCCGAGGTGAGACGGCCTCGGATTTTCGCCTGCGGGTTTCCCGAGGACTTTCCCCGTAAACCGACCCGTATAGTGCGGAAAAGCGGCCGGCGTGGACGAAGCCCCATTTCAGGCAGATATCCCTGATGCTCTGCACGTTCGACCGGTCCAGAAGGTCTTTTCTGGCGGCGCGTAACCTTAGAGTCCTCAGGTAACTGCCCGGTGTCGCCCCTTTGAACGTCCGGAAGCCGGTTTCCAAGGCGCGAACCGAGACGTTGGCGGATTGAGCGATCGTCGCGATCGTGATCGGCTCGGCAATATTTGCGTGCATGAAATCGATAGCCCGGCGAATGTGCCGGGGAGCGGGTGTAAATGCTGCCTGCTCCAGACGCTGAGAGTAGCGATGCGGCACCGATCTGATCAGCAATTCGGCCAGCGCCTGGGGGAGGTTGGTCATCGCTATCGGCGACTGCAGCAAGATGCCGTCTCCGAGCATGCCGGAGATCATCGTCTCGACGAGGTTCTTGACGAGATGTCCTGCGGGAGTTGATCCATCCATGACGGGTGACAGGTCCAGCGATCCCACCAGCGGGGCTTCGAACAACTGCCCGAAGGTCCGGCGAATCTGCTCCCAATCGAGAAAGAGTTTTTGCGATCGATGCAGCGCTCCCCGCACGAGGAAGTGATCCGCCTCGTGGCTTTGGCCAAGCAGCATCTGGCCCGGCGACGCTGTTGTCGTGGTCTGCCGTCGCGTCATGCCGGAGAAACCCTCGCGCGGCATGTGAATGGTGAGCCATTCCGGCGTCTCTGCGGTGGCCGAAAGGTTCCATTCGCCATCGCATGCGAGATCGGCAACCGTCACCGCACCGTGAGACCGTGCATCCGCCGACCAACGAAAGCCCTTAGTGCTATGAACCGGCGATGCGTCGAAGTGGGCAGGTCCGAGGAATGTCTCCAACATTCCGTGGAAGTCTGCGCCGGCCCATCGTGGAGCGAGTGCGGCGTTATGGATCATGAGGGCCTCTGAATTCGCGGGTAAGGAGCGGTGAGGCCATTCGCCTGCGCTGATCCTTTTCGGCAATGACGGTGCAGAGCCGGGATCCTATTCCTCCGCTGTGTCGCCCGCGATGCGCTTGACGGCATCAGCCGCCGCTTCGAGCAGACGCTCCGACATGCCCTGATCGGTCATGATGCGAGAGATGGTGACGGCGCCCACCATGAGGGACAGGACGACCATGGCTTTGTCATAGGGTTTCGCGCCGTCCGATGCCGGGATCAATTCGTCGAGAACCTGAAGATGCGCCTCGATGCCGTTCTGGAATGGAGCCCGCACCTCTGCACTCTGGCGCGCCGCATCGGACCCAAGTGCTGCCAAGGGGCAGCCATCACCTTTTTCGCCCTGGTGCCCTGTCGACAGATACATGCCGACAACCGCTTCAAGCGGATCGGCACTTCCGGCGGCAACCCTCGACCACCTGCGAATGGCGCTCTCCATTGCCCGCCCGGATGCCAGCGCCACAAGGTCATCCTTCGATTCGAACTGCTTGTAGAACCCGCCTTGGGTGAGTCCGGCCCCTTTCATCAGGTCCTTCAGCCCGATGCCGTCGAAGCCATGCTCCCGGAAGAGCCGGCTTGCGACATTGATCACTGTTTCACGATTGGCCTCGGCCTGAGCGCGACTGACTCTCATTGCGATCTCCAACTGGATGTCATCTGAAATCTATATCACAATTAGAGTTGGTTCGCAATCTAATTGAATGGCTGCGTCCATGAAGACTTACTCACATGAACTCCGAGACACCGCTGAATGCGAGAGGCGCCTAAATCTGCGCTGCCGACCTTGATATCCCCCATAAAGTCATTATCTAGTGCGCTAGATAAAAGCACACTAGATGAAGCCATGTCAAACAACGAGATCGCATCCCGCCGGGCGGTCGGCACCCAACTTTCCTTTGCGCTCTATGGCGCGGCCAATCGGATGGCGCGCCTTCACAAGCCCTTTTTGCAGCCGCTCGGCCTGACATTTCCGCAATATCTGGTGATGCTTGAACTTTATGGCGGTACGCCCCGCGCCGTTGGAGAGTTGGGTTTGAAGCTCGACATGGACACCGGAACGATCACGCCGCTGCTGAAGCGCCTGGAATCGGCCGGCATGGTGACCCGGACGCGCGATCGTAACGACGAGCGGCGGGTGCTCATCCATCTTACCGAAGCCGGTCTATCCCTGCGTGACGAGCTTTGGGCCGTGACCGACAAGATCAAAACCGCCTGTCAGCTGACGGACGAGGGGCTCGCCGATTTGCGCGACACGCTGCAGGCATTCGCTCGCCCCGCCCACGACTGAGGCGGGCTTACTTCCACATCAGAGAAAGGACATCCCATGAAGATCGGAATCATCGGCGCCGGAAATATCGGCGCGACGCTGGCGAGAAAACTGGCCGCAGGCGGCCATGCGGTCAAGCTTGCCAATTCGAAGGGTCCCGACAGCATCCGCGCGCTTGCCGGCGATATCGGAGCGGCTGCCGTTTCGAAGGAAGAGGCCGTCCGGGGCGTCGACGTGGTCGTCCTTTCGATCCCGTTCGCAAACTATCGCGATCTCGCCGGGCTCTTCGATGACGTGCCTGAAGACGTCGTGGTGATCGATACGTCAAACTATTATCCGTTTCGCGACGGTGCGATCGCCGACGTCGATGGCGGCATGCCCGAAAGCGTTTGGGTGAGCGGGCAAATCGGCAGGCCCGTCGTCAAGGCTTGGAACGCCGTGCTGGCGGCGACGCTGGCGGAGAAGGGGCAGCCCGAGGGCGCGGATGGACGCATCGCCATTCCGGTTGCAGGCGATGTTCCGGAGGCGAAGGCGATTGCCATGGAGTTGGTTGAGGCCACCGGTTTCGATGCAGTGGATGCAGGAGGGCTGGCGGCGTCCTGGCGGCAGCAGCCCGGCACCCCGGCCTATTGCACCGAGCTTGCGGCAAACGAGCTGAAAGAGGCACTGCGATCGGCCGATCGATCCCGCGCAGCCGACAATCGCGACGCGGTGATCAAGGAATTGTTCGCGGCAGGCACGAGCCCGACCCATGACGACATGGTCGCGCGAAACCGAGCGGGGACTGCCGCTCCGAAATCCTGAGCCTGTCGAGGCCCATGCTACTCCCCGCCGAAGTGTCGGCGGGCTTTCGGGTTCGGCGCCACGCCCCCGAGCGTTCGGGGGCGTGATCATCGGAAAAAATCGCCGCCGCAAAGCAAAAAGTGCTTGATTTTATATTTCGATTGACATCTATAGAGATTATAGATGTCGATCGAAATCTTACGTGCTTTCGTGCCAGGTTCTAAGAAACTGTCCTTTGGCGACGGGGTGAAAAGTTCCGACCTTCTATTGAAGCACGTCATCAACCACTCGCGCCAAAAGCCAAGGAGCATGCATGTCTACAAACAGAGTTGTCGTGATCACCGGAGCCTCCTCCGGAATAGGCGAGGCGTCAGCCCGCCTTCTCGCACAACACGGCTTCCAGGTTTTTGGGGGCGTACGCAACCCCAGCCGCGTTAACGCCATCCCCGGCGTGCGCTATGGAACTGTCGACGTGACCGATGACGCTTCGGTCTCCAATTTTGTACAATGGGTTTTGTCCGAGGCAGGCAAGATCGACATCCTGGTCAACAATGCCGGCGTTTCGCTGGTCGGCCCTGTCGAGAACACGTCGACTTCCGAAGCGCAAACGGTATTCGATGCCAATGTTTTCGGCCCTTTGCGGATGATCCGCGCTGCCTTGCCCTCCATGCGCGCCGCCCGCAGCGGGCTGATCATCAATATCAGCTCGGTCCTCGGCTTCCTGCCGGCACCGTTCATGGGAATATATGCCAGCAGCAAGCATGCGCTCGAAGGATTGTCGGAATCGCTGGATCATGAGGTTCGCGAGTTCAACGTGCGCGTCGTGCTGGTTGAGCCGACCTTCACCAACACCAAGCTCGATGTAAACGCGGCACAGACCGAGGCGCCCTTGGGAGCCTACGCAGCGCAGGCTGACGCGACCATCAAGGCGGTACAGGCCCAGATCAAAACCGCGCCATCGCCTGTAAAAGTCGCGGAGAAGATATTGGCGGCAATCAACGGCCCATACAAAATGCGTCAACCGGCCGGCGGCCAGGCGACGCTTCTAAGCCGGCTGCGCAGGTTTATGCCGGCGAGCGCGGTCGACAGCAGCCTGCGCAAGACGTTCGGCTTCGGAAAGCGTCCTGCGTCCTAAGTCTTGCCCAAACTTGCGGATGTCGTCGGCTCACCGGCCTAATTTAGCGTGAGAACCCCAGCGCGCGCCGAGCGACTGGCGGAACAGGCTTGTATAATTTCCGGCTGGCCGGCGGCGCTCAACCCATGCGTTCGGAGGCGTAGCTTCCGGGGCTTGCCGGGAAGACCACGGTTCTATTGCCGTTGATGAAGGTGCGGTGATGGATATGGGCGTGGATGGCGCGGGCCAGCACCTGGCTTTCGACGTCGCGGCCGATCGAGACATAGTCGTCGGGCGACTGGGCATGGGTGATGCGGGCCGTATCCTGCTCGATGATCGGGCCTTCGTCGAGATCGGCGGTGACGTAATGGGCGGTGGCGCCGATCAGTTTGACGCCGCGGCCATAGGCCTGCTTGTAGGGGTTGGCGCCCTTGAAGGACGGCAGGAAGGAATGGTGGATGTTGATGATCTTGCCCGACATCTTCTGGCACATCTCGTCCGACAGGATCTGCATGTAGCGGGCGAGCACGATCAGCTCGGTGCCGGTCTGCTCGGCCACCTCCATGATACGGGCTTCGGCCTGAACCTTGTTGGCCTTGGTGACCGGAATATGGTGGAAGGGGATGTCGTGATTGACGACGACCTTCTGGTAGTCGAAATGGTTGGAGACGACGCCGACGATGTCGATCGAAAGCGCCCCGATCTTCCAGCGGTAGAGCAGGTCGTTGAGACAATGGCCGAAGCGCGACACCATCAAGAGCACCTTCATGCGCTTTTCGCTGTCGTGAAACTCGTAATCCATTTCGAAAGGTGCGGCGACGGCGGCAAAATCGGCGCCGATCTCCGAGCCGGACAGACCCTCTTCCGAAATGAAGCTGACGCGCATGAAGAATTTGCCGGTATCGAGATCGTCGAACTGCGAGCTGTCGATGATGTTGCAGCCCTTCTCCGCCAGATAGCTCGAAATCGCCGCAACGATGCCGCGCGTCGATTTGCAGGAGACGGTGAGTACGACGTTTTTCATGCTGTCTCTTCCTTGGCCAGATCGGGTGCCCGGGGATGCGACGACGCCGAAGCCCGTCAGCCCCGGCGTGTCGGTGGTCATTTACTGCATATCGCCGGGAAGTGTGCAGCGGTTCTCGGATAACGACATGCACAAAAATAAACAGCTAAAGCGCGCCGCATGAATCAAGTGATGTGCAACGCGCTTTAGGAGATCGTTCGCCCGCTCAGATGTCGAGCGTGCTCATCCGCTCCCACTCGGTGAAGTGCGAGCAGTAGGCATTCCATTCCCGATGCTTGAGCTTGAGATAGGCGGCGGAAAATTCCGCTCCCATCGCCTGCTTCAGGCCCTCGTCGGCATCATAGGCGCGAAGCGCATCGAGAAGGTTGAGCGGCAGGCGCGGCGCGTCCTTCACCAGATGCCCCTCGGCATACATGTCGATATCGTAGTGCCGGCCGGGGTCTGCCTGGCTGCGGATGCCGTCAAGGCCGGCGGCGATGATGATCGCCTGCAGCAGGTAAGGATTGACCGCCCCATCCGGCAGGCGCAGCTCGAAACGTCCCGGCCCCGGCACGCGCACCATGTGGGTGCGGTTGTTGCCGGTCCAGGTCACGGTGTTCGGCGACCAGGTGGCGCCGGATGTGGTGCGCGGCGCATTGATGCGCTTGTAGGAATTGACCGTCGGATTGGTGACCGCGGCAAGAGCCGAGGCATGTTTCATGATGCCGCCGAGGAAGGTCTTGCCCTGCGCCGAAAGCCCGAAGGCCATTTCCTTGTCGGCGAAGGCGTTGACCTTGCCGTCGAGGTCCCAGACCGAAATATGGGCATGGCAGCCGTTTCCGGTCAGGCCCTTGAAGGGCTTTGGCATGAAGGTGGCGCGAAGCCCGTGCTTTTCGGCGACCGACTTGACCATGAATTTGAAGAAGGAGTGTTTGTCCGCCGTCTTCAGAACATCGTCGTATTCCCAGTTCATCTCGAACTGGCCGTTCGCATCCTCGTGGTCGTTCTGATAGGGCTTCCAGCCGAGTTCGAGCATATAATCGCAAATCTCGGCGATGACGTCGTAGCGGCGCATCACCGCCTGCTGATCGTAGCAAGGCTTCTCGGCGGTATCGAACTGATCCGAGATCACCGAACCATCGGCGGAGATTAGAAAGAATTCCGGCTCGACGCCGGTTTTGACCCTCAGCCCTTCTTTCGCAGCCTCAGCGACCAGTCTTTTCAGCAGTACGCGCGGCGCCTGTTCGACAGGCTGATCGTCCATGACGCAGTCGGCCGCGACCCATGCGACGTCTTTCTTCCAGGGCAGCTGGATGACGGAGGATGCATCGGGAACCGCGAACAGGTCGGGATGGGCGGGCGTCAGATCGAGCCAGGTGGCAAAGCCCGCAAAGCCCGCGCCATCCTTCTGCATCTCGGCGATGGCTTCGGCGGGGACCAGCTTGGCGCGTTGGCCGCCGAACAGGTCGGTATAGCTGATCATGAAATATTTGATGCCTTTGTCTCTGGCAAAAGCAGCAAGGTCCAGTGTCATTCTCGTTCCCCTTTGGATTTCTTGGAGACACCTTGGTTATGGATATGGAACGGCCGGGACGTTTGCCCGGCCGGTAGAAATCAAAAGCCCCCTTTGCCGGGGATCCAGTTGGTGCCGGCGAGCGGCACCTGCGCCATGGCCGAGGCCTCGATCGTCAGTGCGACCAGGTCTTCCGGCTCGAGGTTGTGCAGATGGTTCTTGCCGCAGGCACGCGCGATGGTCTGCGCCTCGAGCGTCATCACCTTCAGATAGTTGGCGAGACGGCGGCCGGCCGCGACCGGGTCGAGCCGCTTGGCGAGTTCCGGGTCCTGGGTGGTGATGCCGGCCGGATCCTTGCCTTCATGCCAATCGTCATAGGCACCGGCCGTCGTGCCGAGCTTCTGATATTCCTCTTCCCAGTGCGGATCGTTGTCGCCGATGGCGACGAGTGCCGCCGTGCCGATCGCCACCGCGTCGGCGCCGAGCGCCAGCGCCTTGGCAACATCGGCGCCGGAGCGGATGCCGCCCGACACGATGAGTTGCACCTTGCGGTGCATGCCGAGATCCTGCAGCGCCTGAACCGCCGGGCGAATGCAGGCGAGCGTCGGCATGCCGACATTCTCGATGAAGACGTCCTGGGTCGCCGCCGTGCCGCCCTGCATGCCGTCGAGCACGACGACGTCGGCACCGGCCTTCACGGCAAGGGCGGTGTCGTAATAGGGACGCGCGCCGCCGACCTTGACGTAGATCGGCTTTTCCCAATCGGTGATCTCGCGCAGCTCCATGATCTTGATTTCAAGATCGTCGGGGCCGGTCCAATCCGGATGGCGGCAGGCCGAGCGCTGGTCGATGCCCTTCGGCAGGTTGCGCATATTGGCGACGCGGTCGGAGATCTTCTGGCCGAGCAGCATGCCGCCGCCGCCGGGCTTGGCGCCCTGGCCAACCACGACTTCGATCGCATCGGCGCGGCGCAAATCCTTGGGATTCATGCCGTAGCGCGACGGCAGGTATTGATAGACCAGCGTCTGCGAGTGGCCGCGCTCCTCATCGGTCATGCCGCCGTCGCCCGTTGTGGTCGAGGTGCCTGCGATCGTCGCGCCGCGGCCGAGCGCTTCCTTGGCATTGCCGGACAGCGCGCCGAAGCTCATGCCGGCAATAGTGATCGGCGTCTTCAACGTGATCGGCTTCTTGGCGAAACGCGAGCCGAGCACCACCGTCGTGTCGCACTTTTCGCGATAGCCCTCGAGCGGATAGCGCGAGATCGAGGCGCCAAGAAACAAGAGATCGTCGAAATGCGGAACCTTGCGCTTGGTGCCGGCACCGCGGATGTCATAGATGCCGGTCGCCGCCGCGCGGCGGATTTCGGCGAGCGTATAGTCGTCGAAGGTCGCGGACTTGCGGGGCGGGGTATAGGGGTTTTGATAGCTCATGGATGTCCCTCGCCTCAATACGCGTCGGCGTTGTCGATGTTGAAATTGTAGAGCTTGCGGGCCGAGCCGTAGCGCTTGAACTCCTCGGGCCTGACGCCGGTGACGCCCGCGCGCTCGAGCAGTTCGGCAAGCTTGTCCAGATGCTCCCGCCGCATCTCTTTCTCGATGCAGTCGGCGCCGAGGCTCTTGACCGCGCCGCGGACGAACAGCTTGGCTTCGTAGAGCGAATCCCCCAGCGCATCGCCGGCGTCGCCGAGCACGACGAGATGGCCGGACTGGCCCATGAAGGCCGACATGTGGCCGATGCTGCCATGCACGACGATGTCGATGCCCTTCATCGAAATGCCGCAGCGCGAGGCCGCATTGCCCTTGATGACGAGCAGGCCGCCTTGGCCGGTGGCGCCGGCATACTGGCTGGCGTCGCCCTCGATGACGACGGTGCCGGACATCATGTTTTCGGCAACGCCCGGACCGGCGGACCCATGAACCGTGACCCTGCCGCCGTCATTCATGCCGGCGCAGTAATAACCGACCGATCCTCTGACGGCGACCGTGACGGGGCTGTCGATACCGACGGCGACGGCATGGCTGCCGCGCGGATTGATGACCTCGAATTCAGTGTCGTTGGCGCCTTGGGAAAGGGCGTGCAGCGCGCTGTTCAATTCGCGAAGAGGGGTGTTGGAAAGATCGAATGTCGGCATTGAATCCTCGTTGGAATCCTCGGTTGTCTGGGAGGTGGTGTCAGCCGCCTCCTGCTGTCAGGCGTCCCTCAGGCGGCCTTGTCGTGATCCCAGAAGTAAACGGTCGCCGGCTCCGGCTCCCAGACACGGGCATTCTCGATGCCGGGAAGATTGACCAGCGCGCGGTATTCCGAGCCGAAGGCGACGTACTGGTCAGTCTCGGCCATGACGGCGGGCTTGCAGGCGATCGGGTCGCGCACCACGCCGAAGCCGGACTTGGTGCCGACGACGAAGGTGAAGAAGCCGTCGAGATCATCGAGCGCGCCGGTCAGCGCCTGGCCGAGATCCTTGCCCTTGGCCATTTCGGCCGTGAGATAGGCGGCGGCGACTTCGGAATCGTTCTGCGTTTCGAAGGTCATGCCTTCGCGCACCAGTTCGCGGCGCAGATTGTTGTGGTTGGACAGCGAGCCGTTGTGCACGAGGCACTGGTCGGCCCCGGTCGAGAACGGATGGGCGCCGAGCGTGGTGACGGCGGATTCCGTCGCCATGCGGGTATGGCCGATGCCGTGGGTGCCGCTCATGGCGCGGACGTCGAACCGCTTCACGACGTCTTTCGGAAGGCCGATTTCCTTGTAGATCTCGACGCTTTCGCCCGAGCCCATCAGGCGGACCGCCGGGCGGATTTCTTCGAGCGCCTTGCGCACGCTTGCAAGCTTGGAGGCATCAAGCTCGATGATTGCGTGCGTGCTCTTGATCGATACCTCGGCTCTGATGCCGGCCTTCTCCAGGTCGCCGGCGAGACCTTCGAAGTCGACGCCGGGGTTGGCGGACTGGATGGTGATCTTCGCCCTGCCCTCGGCAGAGCCGCCATAGATCGCGATGCCGGCCGAATCCGGTCCGCGATCCGTCATGGTGATCAGCATATCCGAGAGCAGATTTCCCAGCTGGGGTTCAAGGCTCTTGTCCTTGAGGAACAGTCCAACAATGCCGCACATAGCCCGTGCCTCCGTTCATGTTGAGAAAGGACTAGCAGGTCTATGTCAGGACATCAACTGGGAGGAATAAAATTTTCTTTTAAGGCAAGTCAGCCCCGAGAGTTCTGCTGGGGATAACTGATGATCGAGAGGTACTTGCTCGGCAGCTTCACCAATTGCTCCGGCCCATGCGGCGCATCGGCGTCGAAGAACAGGCTATCACCCGGCTGCATCTGGAAAAGCTGATCGCCGTGGCGATAGACCACCTCGCCTTCGAGCATATAGAGAAACTCCATGCCCTCATGCTGAAAGGTCGGGAAGACATCGGAATCGGCCGTCAGGGTGATGAGATAGGGCTCGACGATGACGCCGCTGGTATTGTTGTCGATATGGCCGAGCAGATTATATTGGTGGCCGGCGCGCGTGCCGCGCCGTTCGAGCTCGATGCCCTGCCCCGCCTTGACGAAGACGGCGTTGTGCGGTTCTTCATAGCGGCGGAAGAACGCGGTCATCGGCACGCCGAGCGCCCGCGACAGCGATTGCAGCGTCGTCAGCGACGGCGAAATGTTGCCGTTCTCGATCTTCGACAGCATGCCGAGCGAAATGCCGGTCGCGGCCGCCAGATCGGTGACGGTGATGCCGAGTTTCTTGCGGTAGGCGCGCACCTCATGGCCGATCGCCATTTCGAGGTTGTTTTCCTTCGGTTCCCGAACGGCGTGCGGATCCTGGGAAAAGGGAGCGCGTTCGCCATGCGCCTGTTCCGCTTGCTTCGCCGCTTCAAGCTTGGATTTCATGCTGCCGCCTTCGCTTTTTGTCCGAAGCCAACCCTATCGTCATAGTGAAATTTTCTCAACCGGGAGGAAAACTATTCCCGCCGTGCCTCGCGCGGAGCGATGCCGTAGGCGGCGCGGAACATCCGGGAAAAGTGGCTGAGACTGGAAAAGCCGGTGGCAACCGCGATCTCCGAGACGGAAAGCGGGCTCTGCTTCAGCAGGCGATGGGCATGCTGCAGCCTGATCCTGTGGTATTGATCGAGGAAGGTGGTTCCGAGATGGGCCGCAAAGAGCCGGTCGAGATGGCGGGTGGTGACGCCGGCGATGCGCGCCATGGCGGCGCGGCCGAGCGGCATCTCGATCGTCTCCTCCATCCGTTCGAGAACGTTGAGCAGCCCCGGGTGGTGGACGCCGTAGCGTTCGGCGAGCGAGGCGCGCTGGGGTGCGGCGGGCTCGTTGACCTCTGTGTGAAGATACCAGTCGCTGACGCGGCGGGCGAAATCCGGTCCCATGCGCTCGGCGATCAGCACATGCATCATGTCGAGCGCCGAGATGCCGCCGCCGCAGGTGATCCTGCTGCCGTCGATCATGAAGCGCGCCTGACGCGGCGTGAGATCCGGGAAGGCTTCGAGAAGGGCGGCGGCATACTCCCAGTGGATGGTAAAGTCGCGACCCTCCAGCAGTCCGGCCGCAGCCATCAGATAGGGACCGCCCGAAATGCCGCCGATCCTCACACCTTCGCGCGACAGCTGCCTGAGGCAGCCAAGCACGCCGGGATAACGCCACTCGCGCGGCAAGCCGCCGGCGCAGACGAAGGCCGTGCCAAGCCCCGAACCCCGGGCCGGAAGAGGTTCGGCGGGCACGATGACGCCCGAGGAGGAGAGTGCCGGCGCGCCATCCGGCGAAAAGATCGACAGGCGATAGATTTCGCGCCCGGCCAGAAGATTTGCCGCCCTGAGCGGCTCGGTCGCCGAGGCATAGGACATCAGCGCAAATCCCGGGATCAGGATGAAGCCGATCTCCTGGACATTTTTGCTATCGGAGGAGGACATGTCCCTTTTCTAATCATTCATGTCCCCATTATGCAAGTTGATCCCGGTCTTTCTGGCATCATGCGGTCGTTCTATTCGGATTGACCCATGCGCTATTCCGCTCTTTCGATTTTTCTCAACGGCCTTCGCGGCAACAAAGACTGGGCGCCCGCCTGGCGTGACCCGGCGCCGAAGCCGCATTACGATGTCATCATCGTCGGCGGCGGCGGGCACGGCCTTGCCACCGCCTATTATCTCGCCAAGGAATTCGGCATCACCAATGTCGCCGTCCTCGAAAAGGGCTATCTCGGCTCCGGCAATATCGGCAGGAACACGACGATCATCCGGTCGAACTACCTGCTTCCCGGCAACAATCCCTTCTACGAGCTGTCGATGAAGCTTTGGGAGGGGCTGGAGCAGGACTTCAACTTCAACGCCATGGTCTCGCAGCGCGGCGTGCTCAACCTCTTTCATTCCGACGCGCAGCGCGATGCCTATACGCGCCGCGGCAACGCCATGCGGCTGCACGGCGTCGACGCCGAGCTTCTCGACCGGCAGGCGGTGCGCACAAAACTGCCCTTCCTCGATTTCGACAATGCGCGTTTCCCGGTAATGGGCGCCCTGTTCCAGCCGCGGGGCGGCACGGTGCGCCATGATGCGGTCGCCTGGGGTTATGCGCGCGGCGCCGACAGCCGCGGCGTCGACATCATCACCCAATGCGAGGTGACCGGAATCCGCCGCGAAAACGGTCAGGTGACCGGCGTCGAGACCAGCAGGGGCTTCATCGGCTGCGGCAAGCTGGCGCTGGCAGCCGCCGGCAATTCCACCGTCGTCGCCGATATGGCCGGCCTCCGCCTGCCGATCGAAAGCCATGTGCTGCAGGCCTTCGTTTCCGAGGGGCTGAAGCCTTTCATCGACAATGTCGTCACCTTCGGCGCCGGACATTTCTACGTCTCCCAGTCCGACAAGGGCGGCCTCGTCTTCGGCGGCGATATCGACGGATATAATTCCTATGCCCAGCGCGGCAATCTGGCGACCGTCGAGCATGTCGCCGAAGCCGGCGTGGCAATGATCCCTTCGCTGTCGCGGGTACGTTTCCTGCGTTCCTGGGGCGGGGTGATGGATATGAGCATGGACGGCTCGCCGATCATCGACCGCACCCATATCGGCAATCTCTATCTCAACGCCGGCTGGTGTTACGGCGGCTTCAAGGCGACGCCCGCCTCCGGCTTCTGCTACGCCCATCTGATCGCCCGCAACACGCCGCATCAGACGGCCCGCGCCTTCCGGCTCGACCGTTTTGCCCGCGGCTATCCGATCGACGAAAAGGGCGTCGGCGCCCAGCCCAATCTGCACTGAGGACATTTGACGATGGCGAGCCTGATTTCCTGTCCCCATTGCGGCGCCCGGCCGAAGGAGGAATTCTCGATCCGCGGCGATGCCGGCCTTGTCAGGCCGGCGCCGGATGCCGGCGCGGATGCCTGGTTCGACTATGTCTATCTGCGTGACAATCCGCGCGGCCGTCACAGCGAATACTGGCACCATTCGTCCGGATGCCGCCGCTGGCTGATCGTCGAGCGCGATACCGTCACTCATGCGGTCCACGGCGTCAGGGATGCCGCGCTTGCGAAGCTCGGCGGAGAACCGGCATGACCAGCTTCCGTCTTTCCGCCGGCGGCCGCATCGACCGCGCCACGACACTCGGCTTCACCTTCGACGGCAAGGCGCTGGAAGGTCATCCGGGCGATACGCTCGCCTCGGCGCTGCTTGCCAATGGCGTCCAGCTCGTCGGCCGCAGTTTCAAATATCACCGCCCGCGCGGCATCCTGACGGCAGGGGCCGCCGAACCGAACGCGCTGGTGACGGCCGGCAGCGGCGGGCGCACCGAACCGAATACGCGCGCGACGATGATCGAGCTCCACGACGGGCTGGCGGCAAAGAGCCAGAACCGCTGGCCTTCGCTTGGCTTCGATGTCGGCGCGGTCAACGGCCTGCTCTCGCCCTTCCTCAGCGCCGGTTTCTACTACAAGACCTTCATGTGGCCGGCGGCGCTGTGGGAAAAGCTCTACGAACCGGTGATCCGCAAGGCGGCGGGCCTCGGCAGAGCCTCCTACGAGGCCGATCCCGATACCTATGAAAAACGCTGGGCGCATTGCGATCTGCTGGTGATCGGCGCCGGCCCTGCCGGCCTTGCCGCAGCACTCACCGCCGGCCGCGCCGGTGCGCGTGTCATCCTTGCCGACGAAGGCCCCGAATTCGGCGGCAGCCTGCTGTCCGAGAGCGGCACGATCGGGGGCAAGCCGGCGGACGCGCTTCTCGGCGAGCTGCTGGCGGAACTCGAGGGGCTGGAAAATGTGCGCCGCCTGCCGCGCATGACCGTCTTCGGCTGGTACGACGACAATGTTTTCGGCGCCGTCGAACGTGTGCAGAAACATGTGGCGCTGCCCGATCCGGACCGCCCGGTCGAACGCTTGTGGCGCATCGTCGCCCGCCAGGCGATCCTGGCGACTGGGGCCGAAGAGCGGCCGCTCGTCTTCGGCGGCAACGATATTCCCGGCGTGATGATGGCGGGCGCCATGCGCAGCTATCTCAACCGGCAGGCGGTGGCGCCAGGCAAAAGCACTGTCGTCTTCACCACCAACGATTCTGGTTACCGCACCGCCGCCGATTTGGAAGCCGCCGGTCTTCAGGTCGCTGCGATTGTCGACAGCCGCGCCGATGCGGGCAAGGGCTGGCAGGGCCGCGCCGAGGTGTTGAAGGGCGCCCGGGTGATCGATGCCGAAGGCGGCAAGCGCCTCACCGGCGTCAGCGTCGAAACCACGGCCGGCATCCGCCGCATCGAAGCCGATGCGCTTGCCATGTCGGGCGGCTGGAGCCCGATTATTCATCTTGCCTGCCATCGCGGCGGCAAGCCGCGATGGTCGGACGAAGCTTCGGCGTTTCTGGCGCCGGCCGCGCAAGACGGCCTTGCCGTTGCCGGCTCGGCTGCCGGCCTTGAGGAAATCGCGGCCTGCCTCGGCGATGGTGCTGCAAAGGCGACCGCCGCCCTGAAGACGATCGGTTTCGCAGCCGCGGAACCGGCCTTTGCTGCTGCGCCGGAAGCGGTTCGAGGCTCAAAGCCGCTCTGGTCCGTCAAGGGCTCGAAGGGCAAGGCTTTCGTCGATTATCAGAACGACGTGCATCTCAAGGATCTCGGCCTCGCGGTGCGCGAAGGCTACGGCCATGTCGAGCTTGCCAAGCGTTATACCACCAGCGGCATGGCGACCGACCAGGGCAAGCTTTCCAATATCAACGCCATCGGCATCCTGGCCGAAGCGCGCGGCGTGTCGCCGGCTGAGGTGGGAACAACGACCTTCCGGCCCTTCTATACGCCGGTCTCCTTCGGCGCTCTGACCGGGTCATCGCGCGGCAAAGATTTCCAGCCGGCGCGCAAATCGCCGCTGCACGGCTGGGCTGAGAAGAACGGCGCCGTCTTCGTCGAAACCGGCCTCTGGTACCGTTCTTCCTGGTTCCCGCGCGCCGGTGAAACGACGTGGCGCGACAGCGTCGACCGCGAAGTTCTGAATATCCGCAAAAATGCCGGCCTCTGCGACGTCTCGACCCTCGGCAAGATCGAAATATCAGGCAAGGATGCCGCGACCTTCCTCGACCGGGTCTATTGCAACGGCTTCGCCAAGCTTGCCGTCGGCAAGGCCCGTTACGGCATCATGCTGCGTGAGGACGGCTTCATCTATGACGACGGCACCACCAGCCGCTTCAGTGACGAGCATTTCTTCATGACGACGACGACGGCGCTTGCCGCCGGCGTGCTGACCCATCTCGAATTCTGCGCCCAGACGCTGTGGCCGGAACTCGACGTCTGCTTCGCCTCCTCGACCGATCAATGGGCGCAGATGGCCATTGCCGGGCCGAAATCCCGCGCCATCCTTTCCGAGATCGTCGACGAGGATATCTCCGATGCTGCCTTCCCCTTCATGAGCGCCCGCAAGGTGTCCCTATTCGCAGGCCGTCTCGAAGGCCGGCTCTTCCGCATCTCCTTCTCCGGCGAACTCGCCTACGAATTGGCCGTGCCGGCCGGCTACGGCGAGAGCGTTGCCGATGCGATCATGGCCGCCGGGGAAAAACACGGCATCTGCGCCTACGGCGCCGAAGCGCTCGGCGTGCTGCGCATCGAAAAGGGCCACGTCACCCATGCCGAGATCAACGGCACGGTCACCCCGGGCGATCTCGGCTTCGGCCGCATGGTGTCATCGACCAAGCCGGATTTCATCGGCAAGGCGATGCTTGCCCGCCAGGGCCTGCAGGATCCCGAGCGGCCGCGCCTCGTCGGCGTCAGGCCGCTCAACCCGGCAAGCGGCTTCCGCACCGGCTCGCATATCCTTGCCGAAGGCGCTGCGGCGACGCTCGAAAACGACCAGGGCTACGTCACCTCAAGCGCCTTTTCGCCGACGCTCGGCCATAAGATCGGTCTGGCGCTCGTCCGGCGCGGGCCGGAGCGCATCGGTGAGAAGGTGACGGTCTGGAACGGGCTGCACAATGAATACACCGATGCGGTGCTCTGCCATCCCGTCTTCATCGATCCCGAAAACGAGAAGCTCCATGCCTGATCTTCCCCAGCACAGACCGGTTCTGGCCGGCGCTAGATATAACGGCATGTCAGGGTCCGGCCTCCGGCTGGAAGCCCTGCCGGAAGGCCATCTGCTGCACGTGCTCGGCGCGATCGAACCGGCGGCACTGGCCGCCGAACTGGTCAAAGCCGGCCTCGCGAACAGTTCGATCCGCAAGGCCGGCTTCCGCCAATGGTTCGTCGCCGGCGACGCGCCGCTTTCTCCCGCCGGTCTCCAAGCCCTAGCGGCAGCGCTTGCCGGAAAAGCCTTCGTCATGGACCAGAGCCACGGCCGCGTCCGCATCGGCGTTTCCGGCCGCGCCTCGCGGCTGCTGCTGTCAAAAGGCACCGCCATCGATCTCGATCCCGCCGTCCTTGCCGAAGGCAACTCGGCGATGACGATGGTCGGCCATATCTCCGTTCAGATCGTCCGCACCGGCGACGACAGTTTCGAACTCACGGTCCTGCGCAGTTTTGCCGAAAGTCTGTGGGACGAACTCAGGCATATGGCGGCGAGTGCCGAAAAGGATAGCGCGTAAAGGCTATCCTTGCCGTCAACCGATTGGCGGTCGCGCTCAGCACATAGCCCTTATCCCGATTTCTTGATGTCCTCGAATCTGAGACTGAAGCGCGCGAGATATTTACTCAGGCGATCGGCGTCGTTGCTGCTCTTTTTCTCCAGTCGCGACATCGCAAACAGGGCTCTGCCCGCAGCACTTGCCGTGGCGTGTTGACGGCAAGTGTGAAGAACGGTGGCAAGCTGGGCTGCGTCAAAACGATCGAGGTTGGCAGCAGTCTCTGCACCCAGCATTTCTTCAATGATCAGGTCCACCCGGCCGTCGTCACTCGAGCTGCGCCAAAACGCATTCAGCCGTCGGACTTCGTCATCAACGACGTCAGTCGTGATGCGCCCGTGCGGCGCGAGGGTCGCCATGCGGGTCACCGAAGCCGACAGGTCGCGAAAATTGGCACTCCAGACGGCTTGCGGGCCGGTTGCGAAAGTAAGATAGCATTCGCGTGCTTCCTTGTTGAACGTAACATTTTCGCCTTCTCGTTCCAGATAGCGCCGGAGCTCGAAGTCGAGATTGGGCTCTATGTCCTCCTTGCGCTCGCGCAGGGCCGGCAGCTGGAACGTCCAGAGGTTCAGGCGGGCATAGAGATCTTCGCGGAACCTGCCTTTGCGGACATCCTCGCCAAGATCGCGATTGGTGCCGGCAAGCAGCTGAAAGTCCGCGGACGCCTCCCGGTCAGCGCCCACAGGCAGGAACTTCTTTTCCTCGATCGCGCGCAGGCACATGGCCTGTTCGTCGAGGCCGAGTTCGCCAATCTCGTCGAGGAACAGCACGCCTTTGTCGGCGGATTTGAGCAAGCCGGCACGCTCGCCGGCAGCGCCGGTAAAGGCGCCTTTCACATGGCCGAATAGGGTGGACATGGCCTGGTCGCCGCGCAGGGTCGCGCAGTTGACCTCGATGAACGGACCGCTGACCTTGCGCTGGCTCTTCTTCAGCTCGTAGATCCTGCGGGCGAGTTGCGATTTGCCGGCACCGGTCGGCCCCGTCAGGAGAACGGGCGCGGTCGAGCGGATCACCACCCTTTCGATCTCGTCGATCATTCTGTTGAAGGCGGTGCTGCGGGTCGAAATCCCCGACTTCAGGAAGGAGGCGGCGTCTTCGCGCTCGGAGGCGAAGCGCTTGGCGATTTCGTCATAACGGGACAGGTCGAGGTCGATGATCCGATGCGTGCCGGCGAAATCCTGCTCCGGCTCCCGGTCGCGCGGCGGCGAAAGCTGCAATAACTGGCCGGGAATGATGCGGGCTTCGGTCAGCAGGAACCAGCAGATCTGCGCCACATGGGTGCCGGTGGTGATGTTGACGAGATAGTCTTCCGTTTCGGGGTCGAAGTTGTAGTTGCGGGCAAAGTCCCTGAGTTGCGTGTAGACCTCCGAGAAATCCCAGGGATCCCGAAAGTTGATGACATTGCTCCGCACCTCCGTTGCCGGCGCCACAGTTCCGATGTCGGCAACGATACGGTGACAGAGAGCTTGCGAGTGGTTGTCGTGGATCAGCTCCAGCCGGTCGATGAACAGGCCCGGCTGCTGGCAGAGCGCGACATTCGGCCGCCAGCGGCTCCAGCGATTTTCCCATTTCCCCGCATCCAGGGTGGTTCCCAATATGCTGATGGCGACACGGCGCTTCATGACTTATCCAAAATTATAAACCAATATAGTTTGCGATAATATAATCGGGATAACGATTTTCGCAATTCATGATTGCGCCAGAAGGTCGTAAAAATTTAGTGTTCAAAAACAAATGGATAAAAGAAAATTGCAAATGGGACGTGTTCCTTTCTCCAAACTGGCACGCGTCTTGAATTGTATCTGGCACGAACCAAACAACAGGTGCTGTCATGGTCAACAAGGCAATCTTCAAAACCTACCTCGGGAAGCTGCTTCCGGGACCGGATACAAAAAATCATGAAGCGGCCCCGGCCTACCGGCTGACGCCGCGCGAGGCGCTGGCGCAATATGCTGTGACCGGTACCTTCAACGGCACCTTCTATGCTGAAGGCGCTGAGCAGCTTGACGCGGTAAAGACGCTTGCCCTTGAGGTCGAGCCGGAATTTCTCGCCAAGGTCGCTGTTTACGCCGCTGAAAAAGGTCACATGAAGGACATGCCGGTGACGCTGCTTGCCATGCTCTCCAGTCTTCAGAGCGATGCCTTCGCCCGCGCATTCCCGCGGGTGGTGAAGAGCGGCAAGATGCTGCGCGGCTTCGTGCAGGTCATGCGCTCCGGCGCCACGGGTCGGAAGTCGCTCGGCACGCGCCCGAAAAAGGTGGTGCAGGCGTGGCTCGAACGGGCCAGCACCGAGCAGATCCTGCGTGCAATGGTCGGAAACGATCCCTCGCTCGCCGACGTCATCCGCATGGTGCATCCGAAGCCGGCGACGGAGGAGCGCAAGGCGCTTTATGCCTGGGCGATCGGCAAGCCGCACGACTACGCGGCACTGCCGGAGCTGGTCAAGGCATTGGAAGCGTTCCGGCGTGACCAGACGCTGCCAGTGCCGGATGTGCCGTTCCAGATGCTGACCTCGCTGCCGCTGACGCGGGAGCATTGGGTCGAGATCGCCCGCAAGGGCGGCTGGCAGATGGTGCGGCAGAACCTCAACACCTTTGCACGCAACGGCGTGTTCGCGGTCGAGGGTTTTGCCGAGGCGCTGGCGGCGCGGCTTGCCGATCCGGAGGAAATCCGCAAGGCAAAGGTCTTCCCCTATCAGTTGATGATGGCGTGGAAGATGGTCGATGGCCAAGTTCCGGATATCGTGCGGAATGCGCTTCAGGACGCGATGGATATCGCCATCGCCAATGTGCCGTCCCTGACGGGCAATGTGGTGCTCTGCCCCGACGTGTCGGGTTCCATGGGCTCGCCCGTGACCGGCTACCGGAAGGGCGCGACGTCCTCGGTTCGTTGCATCGACGTCGCCGGTCTGATGACCGCGGCGTTCCTGCAGCGCAACCCGAAGGCGCGGGTGCTGCCGTTCGAGAATGACGTGGTGCGCGTCAGCCTCAACAAGCGGGATTCGGTGATGACCAATGCCGGTAAGCTGGCGAAAATCGGTGGCGGCGGAACCAACTGCTCCGCACCTCTGAGGATGCTGGCAAACGAGAAGGCGAAGGTCGATCTCGTGGTGTTCATCTCGGACAATGAGTCCTGGGTGGATGCGCGCGGCAGCGGCCAGCCGACGGCGGTGATGGCGGAATGGGCCAGGATCAAGCGGGTCAACCCGGCTGCAAAGCTGGTCTGCCTCGACATCCAGCCCCACGCCACGACGCAGGCGCCGACCCGGGAAGACGTGCTCAACATCGGTGGCTTCTCGGATGCCGTCTATGGGGTGATCACGGCTTTTGCGGCCAATAGCAAAGGAGCGGATGGCTGGGTGAAAGCCATCGAGGCAATCGAGCTCTGACGGGCTCGCAGGAAGCAATACCCCCGCGTCGCCGTGAACGGCGCGGGGAGACGTGACGAATGCCGGATGAAACTACAGATCGTTAATCTCCTGGTCGCGGGTTCGAATCCCGTCGGGTCCTCCCAGTTCACGGACCCGTAGCTCAGCGGATAGAGCAGGCTGTTTCACCACACCTCGTCGTCACGGACGAATGGAATGACATGGCGAATGCATGGGGGACTACATCTGTGTCGCGAGTTCGAACCTCGCCAGGCCTGGTCCTGTAGCTCAGTTGGTAGAGCAAGCTGTTTCCCGACACTTGTCGCCATGACGAAGATTGCAGCGGCGAATGCCGGACGGAACTACAGCCTCCAAAGTTGGATGGTCTGGCAGGTTCGACTCCTCCTGGGCATACGCTCTCTGGCACGAGCGGGGCCATCCGGTTTCGTCCACCCTCGTCGCCGCTGCAAGCTCCTGCCACGCAGGAACGGACTACCCCGGCGAATGCCGGCAGGACTACAGGGAAAGAGCGGCCCCTCGGATTTCCGGTGGGCAGGTCGGGTGTTCAAATCATCCCGTGTTTCCGAAAGGAGCACGTAGCTCAGTAAATTGTCCTGTCAGATCTCGTCGTCGGGATGATGAAGAAAGCCTGGGCGAATGCCGCCGGTGACTACAGGGGTCGCATCGCGCCATGATCATGGAATGCGTGCGGCGAGATAGATCTCCGGCAATGCTCGTCGCCCAGGCGGTATGAAGAGACGCAACTGAACAAGAAGGACTGCAGACGCAGAAAAGACAATGATAGCGGTGATGAGCGGACAGGATTTGATCGATGCCGGCATGAGCCAGGGGAAGTGGTTTCGCCCGGCTCTCGACGCGGCCAACGCGGTTTTGAGCAAGGGTGGCTCGGTGACCGATGCGCTGGAGGCGGCAAGGGGCTTCCAGCCCGGGCCGACGCTCGCCTTGAGGGCCGATAACGATATCGAGATCTATTCCAATATTCGCGCCGAGAACGCCTTCGAGCAGGACAATGTCGAGAAGGTCAACGCGACGATGCGGGCGCTGGTGCGCACGCCGGTTGTCCGTTCCGCGGCGATCATGCCGGACGCCTGCCCGGCGGGTCCGGTCGGAACGATCCCGGTCGGCGGCGTGGTGGCATCCGAAGCGATCCATCCCGGCATGCATTCGGCCGATATCTGCTGCTCCATGGCGATTTCGATCTTTCCTGGCGTGGATCCGAAATCGCTGTTGGACGCCGTGCACGCCGTGACGCATTTCGGTCCCGGCGGCCGGCCCCGCGGCGCGCAGCTGAAGCCTTCCGAAGCGACGCTTTCGGCCTTCGAGCAGAATCCCTATCTGCGCGATGGTGTGCTGAGCGCTGGCATCGAGCATTTCGCCACCCAGGGCGACGGCAATCATTTCGCCTATGTCGGAACGATGAAGTCGACCGGTGAAACCGCCCTTGTGACCCACCACGGATCGCGAGCGCCGGGCGCACGTCTCTACGATAGGGGCATGAAGGTCGCCAACCAGTTTCGGGAGCGCATTTCGCCCGAGACGCATCGGGAAAATGCCTGGATTCCGGCGGATACCGAGGAAGGTGACTTTTACTGGTCGGCGCTGCAGACGATCCGCCAGTGGACGAAAGAGAACCACTATGTCCTTCACGACCTGGCGGCGGAAAAACTCTCGGCCAAGGTCGCGGACCGCTTCTGGAACGAGCATAATTTCGTCTTCCGGAAGTCGGACGGGCTGTTCTACCACGGAAAGGGTGCTACCCCTGCCTTCGACAACTGGGCGCATGACGCGACCGATCTGACCATCATTCCGCTCAATATGGCGGAACCGATCCTGATCGTCCGCGGCTCGAACGCTGCCCATGGCCTCGGCTTCTCGCCGCATGGCGCTGGCCGCAACTTTTCGCGCAGCGCGCATATGAGGCAGCTGTCTGCGGAGTACGGTGCGAATTCGCGAGGTCTGAGCCCGAACAACATCGCGGCTATTCTGGAGAAGGAAACAAGCGGTCGCGACGCGCGGTTCTTCTCTGGTTTCGCCGATGTGTCGGAACTGCCGAGCGCCTACAAGAGTGCTGCGAATGTGCGGGCGCAGATCGAGCATTACGGTCTCGCCGAAGTGGTCGACGAGGTGATCCCCTACGGGAGCATCATGGCCGGCGACTGGCAGCAGAATGCGCCCTGGCGTAAAAAGCGCCGGTAAACACCGGGGGAAGGCAACCAGGCTTGCCTTCCCTTCCCTCGAAGGCACCAGATTCTCAGCGTCTGCCGACAGCTTTCAAGCCGTTTCCCGCGTGGCGGCTTCGGCCTTCATCCATTCCGCGCGCTCTGCACCTTGCAGCTCTTCCACTGCGTCGGCGGCGAAAGTCGGCACGACCCCGGTCCACAGCAGGGCGCCGTCGGAGTTGGAATGGCCGTCGCCTTCGAGCTTGTAAATGCTTTCGACGATGTACTGGCCGTCATTGTTGAGACCCTTGATCTCGGAAATCTCGATCACCCGGCGTCGGCCGGTGCGTTTGAAGCGGGCGATCTGCACGACGACGTCGACCGCCGAGGCGATCTGGGCGCGCAGCGGCCGCAGCGGCATGTCGATATCCGACATCAGCGCCAGCGTTTCCAGCCGGTGCAGGGCGTCGTAGGGCGTGTTCGCATGCACCGTCGACAGGCTGCCGCTGTGGCCCGAGGTCATCGCCTGGATCATGTCGAGCGCCTCGCCGCCGCGGCACTCGCCGACGATGATGCGGTCGGGGCGCATGCGCAGCGACGAGCGGAACAGGTCGCGGATGCTGGCGCCGCCGCGGCCGAAACGGTCGGGCTTGGTCACTTCGAGATAGACGACATGCTCCTTGCGGATCTGCAGTTCCGACGTGTCCTCGATGACGATGATGCGCTCGTGGTCGGCAAAGGCTTCCGACAGCGCGTTCAGCATGGTCGTCTTGCCGGTGCCGGTGCCGCCGGAGATGATGACGTTCTTCTGCAGCCCGACGGCCGCCTGCAGCAGCGTCAGCGACTGCTCGGTCAGGCTGCCCTGGGTGACGAGATCGCGGATGCTGCGATGTTCTTTCAAAAAACGGCGGATGGAGATGCAGAGCCCGGTGCGGGCGGCCGGCGGCTGGATCATCTGCACGCGCGAACCATCCGGCAGGCGCGCCTCGACGCTCGGCTCCTCCGGCGTCAGCCGCTTGCCGGAGAATTGCGCGATGCTGCGCGCGGCCGATTCCAGGTCCTCGCGGCTGGCGAACCGCGTATCGGCGCGTTCGAGCTTGCCGCGCCGTTCGACGAAGATGTCGGATGTGCCGTTGATCAGGATTTCGGAAACGCTCGGATCCTCGAGCAGGAAGCGGATCGGGCCCAAGAGCTTGTCCAGCGCCCGGGTCAGGACCTGGAAGGTCGCCTGTTCGGCGGCGTCGTCGGAAACGGCCTTCATCAGAGCGGCATCCCCACCAGAACCGTGCTCATGCCGAACAATGTCGCCATCATCTGAACCGCGGTCGGAAAGAACATCATCAGCGGAATGAGGACCAGTGCAAGTATCAAAATGCTGCTCATCGTTTCCATGGTTTTCTCTCCGGAACGACTGAAGGGCCAAGCCCAATCTGTCGGATAAGCTTAATCCAGATCGCCAAGCAACGCCATGGTCGCGTCCCCGCGCGGACGGCGGTTCTCGTGCTTCTGCTCCATCTATTCTATCACCTTGAAAGAATTGACCAATTATGGGGCAGTGAACGGCAGCTCGCAATGCCGGCGAAAAACGCGTTCCAAAGGGTAAAACTATAGCAGGTTCAGGCGGTTAGTTTGGAATTTCAGCCGTCAACTGCGTTTCATCATGAGACGCCTCCAAGACAATTGGAACCCTCCGTTCCGTTTGCTTGACGGAGGGCTGGCCTTGGGCGCACTCTTGGGTCTTAATGGTGTTGCTCAACAAGCGTTGGCCGCCGGGGAAGAAAAGCTGAAGCAGAACATATCATTGGAACGAGCAACGTGCTGGTTCGGATCGATACCGTATGCTTGGTAATCTTCTCTCAGGTCTTCGATCCGAAACAAACCTAGGAACGAGGAATACGCAGATGTTTGGAAAACTCAAGACTCTCGCAATTGCACTTCACCAGGACGAACGCGGCGACATGGCCCAGATCGTCCTTGCCGTCGCCCTGATCGTCATTCCGCTGATGCTGCTCCTGCTCGCATTCGGCAAACAGATCGGCGAATGGTTCAACGAAAAGAACACGGCGCTCTCGGATGCCGAGAGAATTCCCGAGCCGGGTCAATAAGCGGGTCCCGTGTCATGGATATGACCTACGATCTGACCCTGATGCCTGCAGCGGCGGCTCTTGCCGTCGCTTGCGCCACGACCGCGGCGGTGCTCGATCACCGCCAGGGTCACATCCCGAACGCCGTGACCTATCCCTGCCTGCTTGCCGGTTTCATGCTGGCGGCAGTCAACGGGGGTCTGGCAGGGATCGGCCTTGCCTTTGCCGGCCTCGTTGCGGCCGGCATGATCTTCATCATCGCCTTCGCAGCCGGCAGCTGCGGCGGCGGCGATGTCAAGCTGATGGCGGCGCTCGGCGCCATTCTCGGCCTCTGGCCCGCCATCGACGTGACGCTCGCATCGCTGATGGTCGGCGGCGTGATCGCCCTCTTCTCGATGGGCCGGCGTGTTCAGTGGAGCGTGCTGGCCAGGAACGTCGGACTGTTCGCTTTGCTCCTGCCTGCCGGTTTTCGCGATGCCGCCTCGGTGCTGAAGCCGCGCGAAACCCATCATACCGTCCGCTTCGGCGTTGCCGCCGCTCTCGGACTTTTCTGGTGCCTGTTCATGCCCGATTTCACCCCTCTTTCACTCGTGAGGTAACGGCAATGCGCGCTGAACTCGAACGCCCCCTCTTCGACGGTGCCTTCTGGAGTTCGATCCTGCACTCGCGGACCTTCTGGATCCCCGAGGATCACGGCGCGCTCTTCGGCACCTTTGCGATCGCGATGATCTTGCTTGCCTCGATGCTGCTCCTGCCGCGGCTTTCTGCCCGCCGGCGCCGGATATCGGAGCTGCATGGCGATATCTCCGGCAGCACGACGATGATGGATTTCGTGCTCGTCACGCCGGTCTTCGTCTTCTTCATGTTCGTGGTCTTTCAATTCGCGATCCTGGCGAAAAACCACCTCTTCACCCATTATGCCGCCTATGCGGCGGCCCGCAGCGCCCGCGTCTATTTCTGCCCGGCCCTGCCGATCACCATTCGCAGCTTCATCGACGCCAAGACCTGCGATGACGATGCCGCCCCGGGGAAAGCCGACCTTGCCGCCCGCCTGGCGCTGATCCCGGCCGCCCCCTACGACCAGCTGAAATGCGTCGGCGCCTGCCAGCCGCCGGAAGAGGCGCTGAAGAGCCTTGCCGACGCTTCGGGCCTTTCGAAGAACTGGCGGGCGATGCGCAACCAGGCCCGCTACATGTTCGACCCGCAAAACGTCACGGTCACCGTCGACCGCGCGCCGATGGCGCTCTATGCCGCCATCAACCGCTCGCCGCATGTACCGGTAACCGCCACAGTCGAAGCGCGTTTCCTGCTGCTCGAATATGCCGGCTGGGTCTTTGCCCGCGGCCAGAGGAAAGACGGCCGCTACTACACGATCTCGAAGGCGGAGGTGAACCTGCTATGACACCGACCCTCATCAAGCGCCTGCACCGCGACGAGCGCGGCTTCCTGTCGCCGATCATTCTCTACATGACAATCGCGCTCGCGCTGATGATCGTCTGGATCCTGAATACGGGACAGATGATCTACGACAAGCAGCGCACCCAGGACACGGCCGACGCCGCCGCTCTCGTCCATGCCGATTGGGAAGCCCGCTATCTCAACATCATGGCGATGAACAACGTCGCCTCCTCGCAGGCCACCGTCGTCATGGCGACCTCGGTCGCCTTCCAGCTCACCACGGCGGAACTGGCCCTGCGCTCGACCGCCATTCTGGCGAAACTCGCCGAGTACTCCTTCACCGAGGGCTTCGGCCCGGCGTCCCTGCTGCCGCCGATGCCGCCGATGCCCTATTGCCCGGGCTGGCAGAAGGTTCCGATCGTCGGCGGCATCATCTACGGCGCCTGCCTGGCGTTCCAGGGGTTCCGGGCGACGGAAGCCACCATTGCCATTGCCTACACGGTAAAAGCACAGATCGATTATGATCCCTGGGGGCTCATCGTAAAATCCAGCGACATCATCGACGGCATGAACGATCTCAACGACTACCTTGTCGAGAGCTTTCCGCAGCGCGTCGGCAACGAAGCCCTGCATCTGGTGCGCATGAACAAGTCGGACCATGTCGTCTTCCATCCGCCATGCGACTCCTGCAACGACGCCGGCGAGGGTGCAGGCGGCAACCTGCCGGTCGATCGCGATGGCATTAATCCCGCTGCGGCCTATGCTGAAATGTGCCTGGCGATGAGCCGGGGCACCGAGGGACAGGATCCGTTCCTGATGCGCGGCGAGTTCGCCAATCGCGGCTTCCCCAACGGCAAGGGTCCGTTGACCGCCGGCGGCGTCGACGGCAGCCATATCCGCGACTTCGTCAACCACGAAAGCGGCATCGACGATGCGCTGGTGAACTTCTACATCTTCTATGAAGCCTTCGGCCCGGCCTATCTGAGCAAGATCCCGTTCAAGGCGATCATCGAGCAATATGCCGATCTGAGCTGGTGGGAGGAACTCACGCTCGATGCCAGCTTCTTCGTTGCAGAGGAGTTCTTCGGTCTCGAATTCGGCGTCGTGAACCCCTTCCAGCTGCCGATCGACGTGCCGCCGCGCTATTCCGATAAGCAGACGAAGGACGAGAATGATTTCACCCGCAAGTTCGACATGATCTGGAACCAGGTCTGCGGCCCGGCCGGCGGTGCGATCTCGGTGGCAGGTGCTCCCCTGCCTGTGATCTCCTTCCCCAAGCCCTACTGGCTGAAAGGGCGCATACCTTTCAACTTCACGCCCTTCGGCGGCGAGCAGCTCGACGATTACCAGACGCTGGCGATCGTTTCCCGCGCGCCGCGCGCCAGGCTGCAGATCCGCATCTTCAAGGACAAGACGCCCTCCGCCTATGCGCTCGCGCAGAGCTGGGTCCACAACTACACGGCCTTCGACCTCTATACGCAGGACTGGCTCGCATCGCTGGCGCCTGCCACGCTCGCCGACAATACCGGCGAGGTTTCGAACACCATCAAGCAGAGCCCGGCCGCCGACAGTTTCACCGGCCTGACCCGCGTCTTCGACCAGGGAGGAGCCAATGCCTGGGCTGCCGTCAACACACATTGAGACGACCGGCGGCGCGCCGGCCGGCGGCCTGATGATGCGGCTGCATCGCGACCGCCGCGGCCTGGCCTCGATCGAATTCGTGCTCGCCGCACCGGTTATCCTGCTGATCGTGATCTTCATGATCCACGCCAACAGGATCTCCACCAAGAAGGTCGGCACCATGCTGGCGATGCGCAACGCCGCCTTCGCCGAGGCGAACGGGCTGGACTGCACCTCCGATTTCTCGAATGTCTTCCCGATCCCGGCCTTGCCGGCGCTGCCCGGGCGCGATGCCATGAGCTGCTCGCGCACGCCCTCGCACGAAGGCGGCGGCGAGCCGCAGCGCACCTTCGTCTGGGACGACGTGCAGAACACGCTGAAGAGCGACGGCCGCGATTTCGGCGACATGGTCGGCGATCTCGCCAATGAAAAGCCGCAGTTGGTCACCGCGACAGCCGACCGGGTCTACAAGTTCAGGGATTCCGACGATTTCGACACGATCAGGAGCCTCCGCTGGAAGGACGCCTTCACGGTGGACGATGCGACGCTGTTTGCCTCGCACAACAACGACACCACGCGCCGCGGCTACGATCCGACGCTGCGACGGGAAATCCGCGATGTGGCCGACGATTCCGGCGATCTGTTCGACGGCGTCTTTCCGGGAGCGAAGTGATGAGGCAAAGCGCGCGTATCTCCTTTCATTTTCTCGGCGTGGCGCTCGTCATCGGGTTTTGCGCCGTGGCCGCCACACCAGGCCGCGCCGAGGTCTACAAGGATTTCCGGGCGACGCTGAATTCGATGCTGGCCGGCATTCTCGGCGCGCCGGAGCGGGCACCGCGCGATCTCGTCATCAACGGCCAGCCGCTCGAATTCACGCCCTACCAGAGCGATCGCAGCATCTCCGACATCACCGACGAATGGCTGCGGGTGCTGGCCGTCAATACCAGGCCGGCCCTGCCGAAGAGCAACGACAGCCGGGAACTGACCGCCGTCATCGCCGCCAACATGCTGATCGTCCCGAAGGTCAGCCGCATCCGCGACGATCTTGCCGTCGTCGTCCGCTTCTTCGACGGCGACGGCGAGGCCGCGCTCGATTATCTCAAGAAACAGGACCCGGCAAATCCCTCGGCGAGAGCGCCGATCCCCGGCGTCTCGATCATGATCCGCCGGCCCGCCGATGCGCCGGTGACCGAGGTGCTGATGAGCCGCTTCGAGGACGTGGCGTCGTCGCTGCCGGCCTTCGCAGCACCCGCCGATGCCGGCAAGCTACCGCAGTCGCTGCGCCCACCCGCCGGCGTCGAGGTGCTGAGCGATATCGGCGACCGCGACAAGGGCCATACCTCACGCACGGTCGTCTCCAAAGGCTCGCTGTCGGCAGTGCGCTGGGCCGATGCGCGCGCCGAGCTTCTCGCCCGTGACGGCTTCACCATCGAGACGCAACCGGCAGAACGCGGCGGGGTCACCGCCCTGTATGGCCGGCGCGGCAGCGTCGAGGCCAATGTTCTCTACGTCAGAAGCAGAACCGACGGCCGGACCGTCGAGGTCATTCAAATCAGGCAACCCTTCGTCGAAGGAATAACACCATGAACTGGAAGCTTATTGCGGCCGTCATCGTCGGGCTGATCACCGGTGTTCTGCTCTACTTCTGGACCGAGAGCGTCAAGAACGAGCAGACGGCCTATGCCTTCATGCGGCTCCAGCCCGACAGGAAAGTGACGCGCGGTCAGGCGATCACGCCTGATATGCTTGCCGAACCGGTGATGCTGCCGGAAAGCTTCGGACCGCTCGCCAAGCTCGCGGTGCCTGCGGCGGGCGCCTACCGGGAATGGCTGAAGGACAGGACGGCCGCCGCCGACATTCCGGCCGGCTCGGTGCTGCTCTTCCAGTATTTCGACGACAATGACGGCGGACGCCTGACGACGATGATCGCGCCCGGCAAACGGGCGCTCACCCTGCCCGTCAACGCCGCCGCCGCCGTCGGCCATTTCGTCGAGCCCGGCAGCTATGTCGATATCATCGGCACCGTCGATGAGCCGGTCGAACCGGTGGCGCCGGCGGCCGCAGCTCAGCCCGGAACCCCTGGTCAGCCTGCTGCCGTGCCCGGTCAGGCGCCCGCCGTGGCTGGGCAGCCGCAGGCGCCGGCCCAGCCGGCCTCGCCGGTCGAGCAGATGCTGAAGAACTATCTCACCCAATATCCGGGCGCCGACGAGAATGACGTCAACGCCTACCGCAAGCAGGCGCAGGATTATAAACTCGGCATCAGCTCGCGCACCCGCGTCGTCACCCGCACCTTCCTGCAGAACGTCAAAGTGCTGGCCGTCGGCGCGGCGACGACGGCCGAGGGCGCCATCACCAAAGCCAACAGCACCTACAATAATGTGACCGTCGAGGTGACGCCGTCGGAGGCCGAAATGCTGATTTTTGCGCTCGGCCAGTCGAACGGCAGCCTGAACATGGTGCTGCGCAATCCGGCCGACAACAGCGTCGAGGAACTGCCGAGCATCAACTGGACGCGCATGTGAGCGTTGCGGGGGGGTAAGCCATGCTGTTGAAGATTTCCTATGAGGATGGCAGCGGCCGGGAGGTGATCCCGCTTTCTTCCAATGAGACCTATTTCGTCGGCGAAAGCAGCACGCTGACGCTGCCGGCCGGCGCCGGCGTCGTGCGGCTGCGCGGCAGCCATGTCTCATCGCCGCAATTCGTGCTGCGCAAATCCGGTCAGGGCTGGTCGGTGCAGCATCACGGCCGCAATCCGACCCGCGTCGACGATCAGCCGCTCAGGGCCGGCACGCCGGTCGCGGTCTCGGCCGGCATGTCGATCTGGGTGCCGAATGTCACCATCGAACTGGTCGAGCCGGCCGCGGCCGCCGAGGCGGTGACGCAGTTTCCGGACCAGGAGCGGGTGCTGGCGTTGCAGATGGAGATACATGAGCGACTGCTAAAGGACACGCAATATGACCGGCTGGTCAAATCCTCCGATTTCGGCCGCGAGGACACGCGCAACCGCATCCGCGAACGGCTCGACATGTTCATCAAGGAGGCGCTCGACGCGGCGCCGCAGGATCTGGTCATCCTGGTCATCAAGAACGCCGTCTACCGCTGGCTGGCCAAACGCATCGCCCGCACCGGGCGGCGCGATGCCTCGTCGACGGCCGCCAGCCTGTTGCGCGAGGAGCAGGACAACCGCCGCCTGTTCGACGTCGGCAAGGCGCTGATCTCGGCGCTGCAGCTGAAGCTGAATTTCGAATCCACCCGCGCCGATTTCGCCCAGCTCGACACGCGCTTCAGCGCCGCCTTTCAGTCCCGCCAGGCGCTCTTCAACGCCGGCGACCGCTACGAGATCGCCCATATGCATCTGCGCTCCAATATCGAGGAGCTGATGTACCGCTGGGGCACGATCTCGGAGCTGATGGATCTCGACGTCATCTCGGAAATCATGGTGACGCGCTACGATGAGATCTACGTCGAAAAATTCGGCCTGCTGGAACGCTATCCCTTCGCTTTCGCCAATGAGCGGCAGCTGATGAAGGTGATCGAGCGCATCGCCGTCGATTCCAACCGCTCGATCAACGAGAGCGAGGCGATGGCCGATTTCCGCATGCCCGACGGTTCGCGCGTCAACGCCGTCATCCCGCCGCTGGCGGTCAAGGGCGCTTGCCTCACCATCCGCAAATTCGGCGGCAAGTCGCGGCTCGACATTTCCAAGCTGGTGACGGCAGGCGCGCTCAGCGAGCCGATGCGCGCCTTCCTCGAGGCGGCGGTGCGGGCCCGCAAGAACATCGTCGTCTCCGGCGGCACCGGTTCCGGCAAGACGACGCTGTTGAACAGCCTGTCGCAGTTCATCCCGATCGGCGAGCGCGTCGTTGCCGTCGAGGACACGTCGGAACTGCAGCTCGACGGCATCCATGTCGTCTATCTGCAATCGCGGCCGAAGACGGCGGAGTCCGAAACCAGCGTCACCATCCGCGATCTGGTGCGCAACGCGCTGCGCATGCGCCCCGACCGCATCATCGTCGGCGAGTGCCGCGGCGCCGAGGCGATCGACATGCTGCAGGCGATGAACACCGGCCATGCCGGCTCGATGACGACGGCGCATGCCAATACGCCGCAGGACATGATGACCCGCCTCGAGGTGATGGTGCTGCAGGGCCAGAGCTCGCTGCCGGTGATGGCGATCCGCCAGCAGATCGTCGCCGCCGTCGAGCTCGTCGTGCAGCTCAACCGCCTGGAAAGCGGGCGGCGCGCGGTGACCGAAATATCCGAGGTGATCGGCATCGATCCGGATACCGGCCTCGTCATCGTCGAGCCGATCTTCCATCTGGTCGGCCGCGCCGGCGGCCAGGCGGTGCATGCCTTCACCGGCTATCTGCCGAGTTTCGTCGCCGAACTCGTCGAGTTCGGCGAAGACGGCGAAATCGAAAAACTCGACATGTTCGTTTGAGGGGGACGCCATGAATATCAGCATTCTGCAGATCTTTACGGTCGCCCTCGGGGCGGTGACGGCGGGGCTGCTTGTCTGGGGCGCGCCGGTGCGCTGGCCGGCGCCGCTCTTGCGCGCCACCGAACGCGATATCGCGCTCGCCAGCGAAGCGGCGCAGGTCTTCGGGCGCGATGCCGTGCCGCCCTATACGATGATTCTCGCCTACGGCATCACGGCGATCGTCGTCTTCCTGGTGATCTCGCTGATCTTCGGGCCGATCTTCGGCATCGTGATCGCCATTCCGGTCGCCTTCTTTCTGCCGAAGGCGGTGATCCGCTATTTCCTGCAGCGGCGCTGGCTGCAGATCGAATCGCAGCTTCCCTATGCAGTCGACCAGATCGTCTCGGCGGTGCGCACCGGCAAGCCGCTCGCCGTCGCCGTCAATGCGGTGGCCGACACCGGCCAGATGCCGGCCTCGCGCGAGTTCGAGCGCATCGCCCGCGAACAGAAGCTCGGCATCGGCCTGGTCGAGGCGCTCGACCGGCATGGCCGCACCGTGCCGAGCCTGCATTTCAAGATGGTTGATGCGGCCCTCGGCCTCTTTGCCCGCCAGGGCGGCGATATTTCCGAGCCGCTGACCGAGATGTCGAAATCCTTCAAGGAAATCTGGAAGCTCGACCAGAAGATCACCACCTCGTCGTCGCAGGCGCGCATGAACTTCCGCGTCGTCAACGGCGGCGCGCTGTTCATGATCCTGATGATCTTCTTCGGCCAGCCGGAGCTGATCGACAAGGTGTTCGGCAACGCCATCGGCATCGTCATCGCCATCGTAGGCGCCATTCTCTATGCCACCGGTTTCTTCTGGATGCGCTCGATGATGAAGGTGTCGGTCTGATGTCCGCGATCCCTCTTGGCCCCCTCGCCATCGTCTTTGCCGGCATCACCGCGGCGCTCTTTGTCTGGTGGATCGGCGACCTGCTCGGCAGCATCCAGGTGGTGCGCCGCTCCCGCGGCGGCGACGGGCCGCCGCCCAATATCGTCGACAGCATCGGCATGCGCACGCCGGTCGAATTCGTGCTGCTGCATTTCGAGCCGTGGCTGGCCGATTACGGCGCCCAGCTGGAGCAGAAGCTGATCTATGGCGGCCGGCCCTTCGGCGGCGTCACCGGGCGCGAATATATCGCGCTGCTGCTCGTCATGAGCCTCTTCGGCTTCGTCCTGCTCGGGGTGCTGTTCGGCATTGCCAGCGGCAGCATCATCGGCGGGCTGGTCGCCGGGCTGATCCTCGGGCTGATCCCCGCCATCTATTTCTGGGTGGTCGCCGACGACAAGATGCAGGACCGCAAGGAACGCATTTCGCGCGAATTTCCTTACTTTCTCGATCTCGTCGTCATGACCCAGCAGGCGCAGGCGACCCTGCCGGAAAGCCTGAGGCTTTATGCCGAGGCCGCACCCGGCACGGTGATGAGCGAAGAGATCGATCAGACGCTGAAGGACGTGGCGCTCGGCACCGGCATGGTCGAGGCGCTGCAGCGCCTGGAGCGCAGGATGACCGCCGAGGAGGTCATCCGCGTCATCCGTGCGGTGATCCAGGGCGAGGTCGAGGGCAGCAACCGCGTCGAGCTGCTGCGCGAACATGCGCGCGACCTGCGCTTCCGCCGCTGGGAGAAAGCCGACCGGGCCAGTGAAAAGCTCAAAGCCAAGATCGTCATGCCGGCGATGATGATCGTCGTGTCGATCCTGCTTCTGGTGCTGGCGCCGGCAATTGTCGAGATGATGTCGAGTGGGATGTTCTGATCATGGCCTTTTCCTTCTTTCGCGGAAACAAACCAAGCCTGCTGCAGACCGGCCCCGGCGGCCAGAGCCGCAGCCATGCGCTCGACCGGCCCGAAATGTCGATCGGCCGGGCTTCGAACGCCGATATCGTCGTCGACGATCCTTTCCTGGCGCCGATCCATGCGCGCATCGAAAAACAGGGCGACGGCGGCTTCATCATCCGCCGCATGGGGCTGAACCCGATCATGCTGCGCGGCGAAGCGCTGCTGCAGACGGCCTCGCTGAAATCCGGCGACAGCTTTCGTCTCGGCAAGGATGTCGAATTCCAGTTTCTAGAGAAGGCGCCCGCCAAGGAGGCGCCGAAGAAGGAGGCGGCCAAGACTGGTGACGACAAGCCGAAGAAGCCGCTCTTCAAGCAGCCGGCCTTCCTCGCCGGCATGGGGCTCGCCTATCTCGCCATTGTCGGCATCATCGGCTACGTCATCCTGTCGGACAGCGGCACCACCGAGGGCGGGCCGACGGCCGAGCGCATCGACGCCGAGGCCGCCCGCATCCCGACCTGCATCAAGAACGCCCGGCGCATGCGCCAGGTCTCCGAAGCAAGCTTCAACGGCGCCGTCGGCGGCCGCGTCGGCCGCGATGGCGACGCCACCTATGCCGCCCTATCGCTCAGCGCCGAACCCGCCGACGACGCGGCGCTGGCAAAGGCCGCAGAACCGATCGTCGAGGCCTACAAGCGCACGGCACTTGCCGCCCTTGCCTCCGAAAACCGCGGCAACAACACGCTGGCACAGACGCTCTACCAGCAGACCTACGATCTCGTGCCCGACATCAACTGCTCGGCCGCGCGCTTTGCGCTGCAGCGGCGAGCAGCGGTGAAGCCGCCGGCGCGGCGGTGAGCGCCGGTGGTGCAGGGCTGATCGTGGCCCACTTACCAATGACCACTGACGGGCCGAAGCGGCCTTTTAGGTATCACTCGCGGTTTCGGCGATGGTAGTCGTGATCTAGGTCTTTCCAGACGTAGAACCCATTCCAAAGGCCAAGCCAGGCTGACAATGCTCCGAAAGAGTCTGCATTTAGAACCTTGGAGAGCGAACTCTCTCCGTGCGAGGGGTCGACTTTCTTCGCCCAAGCACCGATTAGAGCGGTGCCCCACCAGCCAGCGATTATAATAGCCGCAAAGGGCCAGACATATACGATGGCGGCAAGGCAAATAATCAATATCGATCTGTAGATGTTGAGCTTCGACATTCCACTCCCATTTGAAGGCCCGGCAATTTTGGGCTACTCGAAATTATCATAAGTTGCAACGATCCGTGAGATTATAGGCCGCTGTTGGTGCGAAGCCGGCAGCGATTGGGCTTGCTGCGAGCCGGCAAATGAAGAGGAGGTGCCGTGCGTTCTCATCGGTGGCGCACATTCTTACGATGCCTTTGCTGCAACTGATGTCGGCACACCCGCCTCGTCCTTCGAGGTCCCTGCGGGGCACCTCAGGATGAGGCTCTCTTGAACTCCGGCGCTAGATTCTCCGACCCCGTGATTTGCATATGGTATCTCAAGCGCCTGTTATTGGGGCGCGGCATCCTCCAACGCCCCTCATGCTGAGGTGCGTAGCCCGAAGGGCGAAGCCTCGAAGTACGCCGCAACGTTGCTTCTTGCATGTATCAACGCCTGAGCACCCGCCTCGTCCTTCGAGGCCCTGCGGGGCGCCTCAGGATGAGGCTCTCTTGGATGCCGGCGCTACATTCTCCGACCCCCCGTGATTTGCATATGGCATCGCAAGCGCCTCAGGCAGGTCAGACAACGCGCTTGCCCCCTGCATCGAGAACTTGCTCGCCATCTTCCTTGGTGAACGCCCCTTTGTGGGTGTCCGGCAGAATGTCGAGCACCCGTTCGGAAGGACGCGACAGCCGCGTGCCGATCGGCGTGACCACGAAAGGCCGGTTGATCAGGATCGGGTTCTCCAGCATGGCGTCAAGCAACTGATCGTCGGTCAGCTTCGGATCATCGAGGCCAAGTTCCGCATAAGGCGTGCCCTTTTCGCGGATCGCCTCACGGACGGTGAGGCCGGCATCCGCAATCATTCTGACGAGTTGGTCGCGGCTGGGCGGTGTCTTCACATACTCGATGACTGTGGGCTGAATGCCGGCATTGCGGATCATCTCAAGCGTGTTGCGCGACGTGCCGCAGTCGGGGTTGTGATAAATTGTGACGTCCATGACGTTAGACCCTTTTGATGGTGGTGGCGCTGGTCTGGACGGCGGCGCCGCGCTCATACCAGCCCTTGCTGCGGTTGACGATCCAGACGACCGACAGCATCACCGGCACCTCGATGAGGACGCCGACAACGGTGGCAAGCGCCGCCCCGGAGTTGAAGCCGAACAGGCTGATGGCCGCAGCCACCGCCAGTTCGAAAAAGTTGGAGGCGCCGATCAGCGCCGAAGGCCCGGCAACACAGTGCTCCTCCCCGCTCATGCGGTTGAGCAGGTAGGCGAGGCCCGAATTGAAGTAGACCTGGATCAGGATCGGCACGGCCAGCAGCGCAATGACCGCCGGCTGTGCGATGATCTGTTCGCCCTGGAAGCCGAACAGCAGAACCAGGGTCGCCAGAAGTGCCAAAAGGGACACCGGCTGCAGCTTGGCGCCGAGGCGGTTGACGTCAGTCAGACGGCGCAGGATCTGCGCGACGATCACCGGCAGGACGATGTAGAGCAGGACCGACAGCATCAGTGTGTCCCACGGCACCGTAATGGCGGAGAGACCGAGCAACAGGCCAACGATCGGTGCGAAGGCAACGACCATGATGGTGTCGTTCAGCGCCACCTGAGAGAGCGTGAAGTGCGGCTCGCCTTTGGTCAGGTTCGACCACACGAAGACCATCGCGGTGCACGGCGCGGCCGCAAGAATGATCAGCCCGGCAATGTAGCTATCGATCTGGTCAGCCGGCAGGTGCGGCCGAAACAGATAGCCGACGAACAGCCAGCCGAGCAGCGCCATCGAAAACGGCTTGACGGCCCAGTTGATGAAGAGCGTGACGCCGATCCCGCGCCAATGGCGCCCGACCTGGCTTAGTGACGCAAAGTCGACTTTCAGTAGCATTGGAATGATCATCAGCCAGATCAGCACTGCGACCGGCAGATTGACCTTGGCGATTTCGGCTGTGCCGATCGCTTGGAAGACGCTGGGCAGGACATGACCGAGAGCGACGCCGACGACGATGCACAGGAAGACCCAGATCGTCAGGTGACGTTCAAAAGTAGACATGGATTTTTACCCTTGGACTATCTTCGCCAGCAACGCCGCCGAGGCCGGGCACAGGCTTGCAGCCTGGCGGGTTTGCAGGATCGCCGCAGGCGCCGTCGCACGATCCACCTTGGCGAAGCCGAAACGCTCGAAAAACGAGGTTGCCGAATCCGTCAGCAAATAGACCGTGTTGGCACCGCCACGCGCAGCCTGGGTTAGCAACTGCCGGGTGATGGCTTCGCCATAGCCGTGCCGGCGCTGCTGCGGCAGGACCACCAGCGAACGCAGGAGCGCGCAGCTCCCGTAATGTTCCAGGCCCCCATAGCCGACGGTCGCGTTCCGATCCGTGAACCGGAAGAAGCTGCGGCCGTCTTCGTCGAGGTCATCGATTGGAAGTTTGGCAGCCTGCAAGGCCGTCCGCAGATCCTCATCTGCGCTGCTCACCGGTCGTCGATCCAGCTCCCAGCTCATGCGACGTCGCCCCGGCTACTGGTCGTGCCCTCCATCGCGCCGATGGCGCGCAGCTGTGTTTCAAGCGCCAGCTTGTCAATCGATGCGAGCGGAAGGCTCACGAATGCAACAATGCGGTTCTTGAGGAAACGCGCGGCTTGTGAGAAGGCCTGGCCTTTCTCGATCAGCGTAGCTTCGACGGCCGCCGGATCCTCGACACCCCAATGCGCCGTCATCGGGTGGCCGATCCACACAGGGCAGGCCTCGCCCGCCGCGTTGTCGCAGACCGTGAAGATGAAATCCATCTGCGGCGCGCCGGCTTCGGCAAACTCGTCCCAGCTCTTCGAGCTGAACCCCGTGCTTTCGTAGCCAAGAGCACGCAGCGTATCCAGCGCCAGCGGGTGGACTTCACCCTTCGGCTGGCTTCCGGCCGAGTAGGCCTTGAAGCGACCCTTGCCTTCTCCATTGAGGATGGATTCAGCCAGGATCGAGCGGGCGGAATTGCCCGTGCAGAGGAACAGGACCTTATAGACGCGATCGGTCATTGGAGGTTTTCCTTCGGGGCGGGCGCGCAGCAGGCGGCGACTTCGGCGGCCGGTGCGCAGATTTGGGGATGGCCGGCGCAGCAGTCTTCCATCAAAAAGCGGATCAATCGGCCCAGGCCTTCATAATTGGCGGTGTAGATAATCGAGCGGGCTTCCCGCTGTTGATTGATCAGTCCGGCCCGCTCCAATTCCTTCAGATGGAACGAGACATTGGAGGCCGAAACCTCTGCCTTCTCGGCGACGGCGCCGGCAGCCATCCCGCTCGGGCCGGCGACGACCAGCATACGCACGATGTGCAGCCGGGTTTCCTGTGACAGCGCCGCGAAGGACATGAGGGCTTGACGTTCTTCCATATTTCTACAATCCTTGAAGTATTGAAACAGGAGTAGCCGAAATGAATGCGCTCGACAAGCCCCTTCTCGAAACCGACATCAACCTGGGTCGCCTGCTAGAGACGATCGACGGAGTCCGTGAGCTGCCGCTGATCTTCTCCTACTACGGTCGACCGGTGAAATCCGGTTACCATGTCACTGAGGTCAAGGCCGGGCAGTTCGCCGCGCTTGACTGCGGTGCCAACCCCGAAGCCTGGTTCGAAATCTTCGTACAGCTTTGGGATATCGACGAGGAAAATCGTACGCACATGCCGGCCGGCAAGTTCGCGGCGATCATTCGCAAGGTGTCGGAGCATGTGCAACTCGACGGTTCTGCCAAGCTGACTTTTGAGGTAAGCGACGGGATCCGGCCGATGCAGCTCTATTGTGCCTCGATGCCGACCGTGCAGGACGGTGCTCTGCATGTCCAACTGGCGCCGCGTGCGGCAAGCTGCAAGCCCCGCGACCGATGGCTGAAAGAAGAAAACCGCAAGTCATCGGCCTGCTGTGGCCCATCGTCGGCAAAAAGCGCCTGTTGCGGCTGAGCCCGCCGTTCTGGGATAATCTCGCGGGGTGATCAGCAGCGCTCGCTGTGCACAGGGATATTCTATGGCTGCCAAGCGCATCAACGCCGAAGCCGCCCGCATCCAGACCTGCATCAAGAATGCGCGGCGCATGCGCCAGGTCTCCGAAGCCAGCGTCAACGGCGCCGTCGGCGGCCGCGTCGGCCGCGACGGCGACGCCACCTATGCCGCCCTTTCGCTCAGCGCCGAACCCGCCGACGACGCGGCGCTGGCAAAGGCCGCAGAAGCGATCGTCGAGGCCTACAAGCGCACTGCGCTTGCCGCCCTTGCCTCGGAAAACCGCGGCACAACACGCTGGCGCAGGCGCTCTACCAGCAGACCTACGATCTCATGCCCGACATCAGCTGCTCGGCGGCGCGCTTTGCGTTGCAGCGGCGGGCGGCGGTGAAGCCGCCGGCGCGGCGGTGATCAAGGACACGCTTGGCAGATGGTCGGTGCCTTTCTAATATAGGGGAGCCACCTTAAGATCGGTTGAGCCGGAGTGTTCGTGTCGCGTGGGCGTCGTAGCCGTGAACTGTATAAAGCCCGCGAATGGGCAACTGCCCAGAAACCCGGTCGATTTGCGACTCTATCGCTGTTACCACACGGCACCAGATTTCCTCGGTAGGACGCCATTTTTGATACAAACTCTGCGTGGGTTCTACTTTCCCATAAAGGCCTGACGCCGGATTGACCTCGATCAGCGCGAGGGACTGCATGTCGTACTCATCAAATCTGCGGGGATATAAATGTACCGTTATGTCGTCGTCGAGATACTCGAAGACCGGGGCCTGATAAGGATCGCCGTCGGGCGGCGCACGTAAGGTCTGCCAACCGTGGAGATAGAAGATCGCCCTTCCATCAGCTCTGAGCCAACGCAGTCGTCTCGTTTGGCCGATGTTCTCGTCACCGGCGCTTCGATCCGCCAGTCTCCGGAGCGCAGCCTCAACCCTCTCACTTGAGGCCCCGACATCAGCGCCGGGATCGAATGCTTTCCATGGCAGGAGCAAACTGGCTTCAGGATTATATCTGCCGGTGGACGGAGCATTCTCCGAAGTCTTGAGGCGATTACATTGCCAACGACGTAATTCCGGCTCCCATCGGCCTTGAAAGCACCCGCCCAATTCCGCGAGACTTGAAGGGCCGGGACCAAACATCTCGGTATCCGGCCAAGCGAGAAGAGCGTCCCTCGCAAACCTTGCCATCCTATGCCAGTGCTCGTCTGGTATCGGCGGGACGCCTGACTGTTGGTTTTTGGATCGTGACGCGTTGTGATCCAGCACCCACCTGCCGGCTTGATGGTTGGCCCTCCGACCTTCCCGTATAACCACAAGAAGATATTCACTGTCATTATCTCGATAGCAAAAGAGACCCTCGCAGCTGTCGGTAACGCTTCCACTCCCCGCAACGATTTCGCGCCACACAAGCTGTTGTTGGGTTTTTCCGTCCATCAACGAAAGTGCATCCGCCTGAAATTCGAATTGCTCCCACTCCGACCTATTCAGGAGCGGTGGACTGTCATTGAAAGCATAGGGCAGATTTCTATCGTCGTGGTCGCCGCCGTCGAGCGTTTCAGCGATGACAAGTCGGACGGTCCCAACGGGCCCCGCGACAGAGACGATCTTGTCGATCCTAACCCGCTTCGGACGTTGTATGCAGATCTCTTTTACACTGCCCTTACCCTCAGATTCGCGAGAATAGAGTTGAAGGCAAACCTCTTCCCATTGCCATAGGCCGTTCTCGCAAAGGTCTCGAAGGCGATCGCGAAAGGCGCGTGAAAAGGTTCCATACTCCCGCTTCAGCGCTCCAATTTGTTTTGGCCAAGCGTGGTCAAATCTAAATTCAGTTCTCCGTTTTCGGTCGATGGTTCCGATCAGCACTGTATTATCGATGCAAAACGTCCAGCCTGGCTTATAGGTGTGTGAAACAATGCGATCGGTGATGATCTCGTCGTCCATATAAAGCCATTGTATTTGCCATCCCGACTGCCACAGCGGGACCAAAAAGCGTTCCCCGGATCGCAAGTGCGGGCGTTGCGGCAAGAGGCCGACAACCAGTTCCTCAATCTCCTCTGGCCTCGCTGCAGACAAGCTTTCGTGGATCGCGACAATGTCTTCAGCATTGGCCTCTTGAGTAGCCGGGACGAAGCGCCATTGGCGGGGAGCCTCCTGCCGAATAGCCGAGGGCGTGGGCACGGTATCATTGCCGCGCGCCCCGAGATACGCCATGTCGAAGGTTCGATAGTGCTCCTCGCGCCATTGCCCCTTATGCCAACCGCCGCTGACCGCGATCAATTTCGGGCGGAGACCTGTCACCTCTCGCTGGGGCCAGCAAACCAGCGCATCGCAAATGAGCCGATCAATCGCGATCCATTCCTGATAGCTCAATGCAGCGACACCGGACTGCTGCAAAGATCGAGAATAATCGAGGCGCCAGATTAGAGCGCGAGGCAATTGCGGATTGAAAACATCACGCCATTGCACCAGGAGCTGCAGTGAACGGTGAGCGACATGCGCTTCGAACCGCATCCAGCGACGATCACGTAACCCTCCTCGGCCGGCCTCCTCATCTTGATTGACGAATTCGAGAAATCGGACAGAGGCTCCATCGCTTCGAACAAGGCGTTCCTCTTCCTCGAGCATGGACCACCAGCCAATCAACGGAGTGGATTTTCGTTTCCCAAACGGAGGGATAGTCATTGCGAGTGCCTTGAGTAATTGCGGTCAAGAAAAACTTTTAACTGCAAGTTATGGTTTAATTCGACTCTTGCGCTCGACCGAGCAAAGTGGATCACGGATCAAGGTGAACAAACAACATAGAGACCGAACCCCGGCTGCTGCTTTTCGTATCTTTCCCCATGCGGCCGGTTTTATTGCCTGACTGAGAAGTCCAACTGATCGAAACTGAAACTGTCTTCCTCAGGCATGCTTTCACGAATGTTCGTAACCGATTCTCCTGCGCGAAGACGCTGAGCGATTTCGATACCTCGTGCTGCACGCTTGCGCTCCGACTCCCGCCAAAATGCGGTAGTTTCGGGATTCCTGAACTTATACGGCTTCGTTCCGGCGCCGGAGAGGACTGCTTCCGAAAAGTGCGCAAACGTCTTGCAGTCGGTTACAACCGCCCAGAAAATCGTTCGCGCTCTCACGTAGAGATCAAGGTCGAGGAGGCAAGCGACAAGACGATCGGCAATGGCTTCGTTATAGAGCTTGGAGTTCGTTACATAAGCCACAAACCTCCATCGGCAGTGGCCCACCGGGTCATTGGCTAGCTTGATAATAACGTCGGCCATACGGTCCGCTGGCGGGTCAGCTTCATCGAGATACCAAGCGCCGCGCTCTCGCTCGCCTGATTTCTCCGATTGAAGAAGTTCGATGAGCGGCTCTAGGTCGATCCCCTTGCGCCATCGTCCAAACACGGTCCCCCATAGCGCATGATAAGCAAAGTCTTCCCCATGATCCTCTCCGTCATTTATCATTCGGAGCAGATCACCGGTGGCATATGCAGAAAAATCGGAACTCATCGAGAAAGCGGTGGTCGCGCCACGCGCATTTTGGTTGATGCAAGTGTCTTATTTCTCAGCAGCAACATTCATGTCAATCCCAGCGCGAAAGATCGACTGCATTTGGGACCAAGCCGCAGCCTCCTGACAGATTGGCGAAATCTCGTTCCAGCCGACCATGAGGAGCGGTCATGGGTTGGCGAGCGAAAATCCTGATGACCGCTTCTGGCGGATATCGTTGAAAAACTCGACGTATTAGTTGTTCATTCGGCCTTTCGGTCCTTTGGGCGCTGCACTACGTCGCGATCTGCCCCGCACCGCAGCGCAGGGTATCGGTCGATGCCGCTCTCAGGCTGTATTTGCGCCGGATAGCGGCGTCTGAGGCCTTAGCTTGGCAAGCCTGCGGAGGTTTTGTGCTGTTGCTGCAAGAAGGAATTCGTCTCGCGCACCGCACGGGCCTCTCAGTCTTAATCGCGCCATCCGTAGAATGCGCTTGAGGTGTGCAAAGAGTATCTCGACCTTCTTTCGGCGATGCCGCGACTGTACGTATTCAGGTGTCGCAGCGATTGCTCGGGCGACGTCTCGGGCATCTTCGTTGAGATCACGCGGCACCTTACGCATCGGCATGTTCGGGCAGCAGCGAGGCTTCAGTTCGCAGCGATCACAGTCCTTTTTGCTGGCACGGTAAAGCCGCGTCCCTTCGGCGGTGATGCCCGACCTGGGTGTCGCATAGGTTCGGTGGAATTGCTTCAGCTCCTTACCCGCCGGGCAGATGTAGCGATCATTCTCGGCCTCCCATGAGAAGTCTGAACGAGAGAAGGTGCCATCCGTCCTTTTGGACTTGTCGAAGACAGGAATGTGCGGCGCGATCTTCTTCTCCTTGACCAGCCACGCAAGGTTGTCTGCAGAACCGTAGGCACTGTCAGCGGCGAGATACCCAGGGCGCAAGCCGAAGCGGCTCTCCGTTTGGTCGAGCATCATGCGGGATGCTCCGACCTCCGCCTGGCGAATTGCCCGTGTCGCCTCCACATCCAGGATAACGCCGTGATCTGTGTCGATCAGATAGTTGGTGGCATAGGCGAAGAAGGCGTGGCCCTTGTGGGCACCGGTCCATTGAGCGGCTGGATCAGACGGAGAGATAAACTTCGGCGTCACTGGCGAGGCAGCTCCGAAAGCTGCATCATCAAGGACAGCCAGGTATTCCTTCACCGAACGCCCAGCGTCTTCTTTCGCTTCCCATTCCGCTCCAGCTACCGAGCGCTGCTTGTTGGCATCCGCTGCAATCAGGCTGGCATCGACGGCAAACCCGTCCGCACCGGCCAGCCCTTGCGCAAGGCAGCGCTCCACCAAGGTCTCAAACATAAGTCGCAGGATGTCGCTCTGCCGGAACCGGCCATGGCGGTTCTTCGAAAAGCTGGAGTGGTCAGGCACCTTGCCGTCCAATCCGAGGCGGCAGAACCAGCGATAGGCGAGATTGAGGTGGACTTCTTCACAGAGTCGCCGCTCCGAGCGGATACCCATGGAATAGCTGATGATCAGCATCCGCATCATCAGCTCGGGATCAATCGAAGGGCGACCAGTGGCGCTGTAGAAAGGCTTCAGTTGCGTTCGCACACTGTCGAGTTCGAGATGTCGGTCGATCCCGCGCAGCAGATGGTCGGTAGGAACATGATCATCGAGGCAGAAGTCGTAAAAGAGCTGCGCCGGAGCCGTCTGACATCCCATCATCGCTCAGTCCTCCGCAAATCAATGAGAGGATTGAATCACGCGCGCTCAGCGCAAGCAATGGGCGGCGGTCTCTTTACCTCACGTGCCCGACGATCCGAATTGCGTCCTCGGAAGCCTCAAGAGGAAAGCGTTTTCCGGTGCTCTCAATAACAGCCCGGATCGCATCTATGTCCTGTGGCACAAGCTTAGCCGGAAGGTTGTTATCCCTCCGGTATCTTACAACACGCCTAAACTCGATCCATTCAATCTCGACGAGCGGGTAGACGTTAAGCGGCCACAGATCGATATAGGCGTGAGGCGGATACAGCCCCGGATGAGCCGCTATCTCGCATTCCTTGTCGTCGCCAATGAACTTTACCGAACATGCGGCGTCGATACCCGCTGCTTCGAGCGCACTAAAAAGCGCGCGCCACTTTAGACATCAAGGACGCTGCGTAGTTTTCCGCCGCAAACTTCTTCGCCTCCAGCCGAAGCGCCATCATATCGACAGGTTGGTTCTTCCGCATTCCGCATCTCCAAGCGCGTCCGAACAAGGTTTCCTTCTTCATCCATAGCACACCGGACGAACGGCATGAAAACGATGAAGCAGCGTGCCAAGCAACTGGCGCGAAGCCGGTAACGATTTGATTCCTGCGCCTGATGTCGGCACACCCGCCTCGTCCTTCGAGGCCCCGGCGGGGCGCCTCAGAGCTTGTGAAGCTTTTGAATCCGGCGCGTTTTTGGCCGATCTTGGCTGGCCGATGCAGTCGAGCGTCAGGCGATTGCGCGCTGCGTTCGGATGGTCGCGTGTTGGTGTCTGGGTGGTGACAGTGGCTCAGCCCTTGGCAAGCCGATGGCCTTGCAAGATATTGTTGGTGAGTGCGTAGCAGAGCACGACGGCCTGGACCTTTTCGATGCCGCGCACCGTCAATTGTCGCAGATTCCAGTTGCGCCAGCGGGCATGGACGCATTCGCAGATCGATCGGGGTTTGTACTGAGCCTTGCCCGCCTCGCTTGCCATGCGGGCCCGCCAGGCCGACACACCCGGACCGTCGCCGCGGCGCGGCAAGAAGGGATCGGTTCCGTGCTTGGACTGAGTGGGCGGACAAAAGACCTCAACCCCTTCGCCGTGCGCCCACTCGATATCTTCAGCGCTGCCAAAGCCGCCATCGGCGAGATAGCGCCGCGGCAGATGGCCGCTTAGCGCGCGCAACCGCTCCAGCATCGGCCGCATGAGGCCGCGATCGGAGCCGGCATTGGTCACCTCGAGCCCGACCACGAACTGCTCACCGGCCGTGCTCGCAACCTGCACATTATAACCCGGGCGGAAGCCGCCGTCGGCCATCTTCATCACCCGCGCCTGTGCATCCGTGCTGGAGGCGCGCGGCTCCTTCGGCTTTTTGCCATTGCCGCGCTTTTCTTCGCGCGCCTGGCGATGGCGCTCGATCTCGTCAAGAGCGACCTGGGCTGCTCTGAGCCGCTCGCCGCGCTCGCGCGCCGCCCGCTCCCTGGCCGCCTCGATGCGCCGAGTGCTGGCATCCGAACGCGCATCGACCTCGTGCTTGAGCTGATCCACAACCGCCTCGGCAATGGAAAGATGCCGATCAAGCGTCGCTTTGCGGCCGAACGAGGCCGCACCCGCGCTTGCCCGGACCCGCACGCCATCCTGCGCCAGACAATCGAGAGTGACGAGGCCGGCACCGGCAAGCGCCGCCAGATGCTCGGCAAGCAGCCGGTCGAGCAAATCGGCGCAACCAACCCGAAAATCCGACAGTGTGTGATAGTTCACCGAGACACCGCCGCACAGCCAGCGATAGACGTCGTGGCTCCCGCACTGCCGTTCCAGCGCCCGCGCGCTGCCGACGCCGTCGCTGCTGGCATAGAGCCACAGCGCCAGCAAAAGCCGTGGCGAAATCGGTGGATGGCCTGGCCGGTGCTCACGCGCCTTGATCCGATCTTCGAGCGTGCTCAGATCCAGTCCCTCGACATAGTTCCAAATGACCCGCACCGCATGATCCTGGCCGATCAAGCTGTCGATATCGACGGCACGCAACTCGATCTGATCGCGCACCGGCTCACGCATGCGCGCCGCTCCGCGTCCCACCTGAGCACTTCGCCGCGCTCCATGCACCGGCAATCCTTCGAACAGGTCGTCGCCCACCATCATCCCCCAAGCAAATCAACGACCCAACAGAATCACAATCCAATCGCCTCCGCTACCAAACATTCACAGGCTCTCAGGATGAGGCTCTCTTGAACCCCGGCGCTGCATTCTCCGACCCCCGTGATTTGTGGAATATCTGGCATCCGCCCGCCGACCCTGTCATAAATTGATGTCATCGAGGGAGGCAGGATGATGCAGAAGAATGCGCCGGACTTCAGCCTTGAGGGCAAGGTGACTTTGGTGACGGGGGCGAGCCGTGGCATCGGGCGAGCTTGCGCGCTTGCCTGTGCCGCGGCAGGCTCGGATATTGTCTTGGGGGTGCGCGATGTCGCGGCGTCGGCGGGACTGGTTGCCGAACTCGAGGGGCTGGGACGGAAAGTCCTCGCTGTTGAACTGGATCTTCCCAACAAGGCCCATATCGCCCAAGCCGTCGATGCAGCGCTTGGTACATTCGGCCGGATCGATGTCCTCGTCAACAATGTCGGCGTGGCTCCCGGCAATCTCGCGGAACTCGTTGAGGAGAAGGACCTTGACGAGATCCTCGACGTCAACATCAAGGGCACCTTTCTGATGACGCAGGCAGTGGGGCGTCACATGATCAAGCGCAATGGCGGCCGGATCATCAACATCAGCTCGCAGGCCGGCACCGTGGCGCTGCGCGGCGAGGCCATCTATTGCATGAGCAAGGCGGCAATCAATCACCTGACGCGCTGCCTTGCCGCCGAATGGGCTGCCTACAATATCACCGTCAACACCGTATCGCCGACCTTCATTCACACCGATGGCACAGCACCGTTTCTCTCCGATGCCGGAAATCGCAAAGCGACGCTCGATCACATTCCACTCGGCCGGATCGGTGAAACCGACGATGTGGTGGGCGCCGTCGTCTTCCTGGCATCGCCGGCGGCAAGCCTGATCACCGGCGCCAACCTGCTGGTGGACGGTGGATGGTCCGTCGCCTGAGGCCGAGGCTCCTGCTCAGCAGCGCAGGTCTCATTGAGACGAAACGATAATTTTCCCCGCATGACCTGGAGAACAAGGGGTGTGTCCGCTTCGCGCCCGCATCTCGGTCGCCCATGACCGCCTCATCCCCTCCGCACGATCGTTCGGCCGCCGAGCCTCACACAGACGATGCAAGATGGCCGATTACGCCGCTGCCGAGCTGCCGATCGCCTGCCTGAGCTGGCGTATGTCGCGCACCGGGGGTACGCCGAATTGCCGGAGATATTCGCGACTGAATTGCGAGGCGCTTTCGTAACCGACTGCGAAGGCGACATCTGAGGCGGTTCGGTCACCGGAGAGCAGCAGTTGTCGCGCCTCCTGCAATCGAAGCTGCTTCTGATACTGGATCGGGCTGAGCCCTGTCAGCGCCACGAAGTGGCGGTGCAGGCTGGCGCGGCTCATGCCGCTTGCGTCGCAGAGGGCTTCGATCCGCAGCCGCGTATTGTGGTGATCGCGAATCCATTCGACCGCACGCCGGATCCGGCCGAGCGCCCCCTCGGGCCGGGCGATATGGCGCAGCAGGCGTCCCTGCGGGCCTTGCAGGAGACGATAAAGCAATTCGCGTTCCGCCATCGGCGCCAGAACCGGAATGTCGGCTGGGGTGTCGAGCAACGCCAGCAGGCGCAGCAGCGTGTCGCGCAGCGGCGGGGTCATCGGATTGATCGCGATCCCGATGCCAGGCGCATCGGCGTCGCGCACCGGCGGCATGGTGGACGCGATCTCGGCCAGCAATGCGGGGTCGAGGACGAACGACACTGCGACATAGGGCCGGCCGCCATCGGCATCGTGGATCTGGCCGCTCAGCGGCAGATCCAGCGCGCTGACGAGATATTGCGAGGAGTCGTAGCGCAACAGATTGTCGTGGATCGCCACATCCTTCGACCCCTGCAGGATGAAGCAGATCATCGAGCGGTACAGGCACGGCGACGTGCCGGATGTCGCTTGCCCCACGCCGATCTCCAGTCGCTGGATCGGCGTAACGGTCATCCCCGATCGCGCGTGGCGCAGGGCGAGGTCGATATGCGGCTGGAGATGCTCGGTCATGCGCCTTCTATGGCACTGTTTTTCGAACAAGCAAAGAGCCTGAGACAATCAGGCAATAGATTGAGAGCATTGGGCGGGCGGGCGCGGCCCGCCCGGCTTATCTGGTTGGCATCGGAACGACGCCGCAGTGGTGCGGCATTCCGGCGAGACCACTCCAGGAAGGACAGACCATGACCAAAAAGATCGCACTCATCACCGGCGCCAGCCGCGGCCTCGGCCGCAGCATGGCGCTGCATCTCGCCAAGCGCGGCGTCGCCATCATCGGCACCTATCGCAGCGGCGCGGCAGAGGCCGAGACGCTGCGCCAGGAGATCGAGGCGCTGGGCGGCAAGGCCGCGATGATCGCGCTCGACGTCAGCAATTCGGCGAGCTTCCCGGCATTTGCCGAGACGGTGGCCGACATGCTGAAGACCCGGTTCGGCCGCGAGCAGTTCGACTTCCTGGTCAACAATGCCGGCCAGGGCCTGTACGCGCTGATGACCGACGCGACCGAAGAACAGTTCGACCAGCTGATCGACACGCATCTGCGCGGCCCGGTCTTCCTGACGCAGAAGCTGCTGCCGCTGATCGCCGATGGCGGGCGCATCCTGAACGTCTCGTCCGGCTTCGTGCGCGTGACGATGGCGGGCTACGGCCTCTATGCGGCGGCGAAGGCGGCGATCCAGACGCTGACCAAATTCATGGCGGTCGAGCTGGGGGCGCGGCAGATCCGCGTGAACACGATCGCGCCGGGGGCTATCGCGACCGACTTCGGCGGCGGCGTGGTTCGCGACGATGCGAACGTCAACGCATATGTCGCCGGGACCATCGCGCTCGGCCGTGTCGGTGAACCCGACGACATCGGCGGCGCGGTCGCGGCCATCCTGTCCGATGATATGGGCTGGGCGAACGGCACCACCTTCGACATCTCGGGCGGTCAGGCGATCTGACCGTTGCGCCGCCCCTTTATCCGGAATTGCCGTCAAATCGAGAGGCCATCATGCCCGACCCCAGCCTGACACTCATCAGCCACCCGCTCTGCCCGTTCGTTCAACGCGCAGCGATCGTCCTTCTCGAGAAGAGCGTGCCGTTCGAGCGGATCAACGTCGACCTCTCGGCCAAGCCCGACTGGTTCCTGGCGTTGTCGCCGACCGGCAAGGTTCCACTGCTCAAGGTGCACCAGACCGATGAGGAGGACGCTATCCTCTTCGAAAGCATGGTGATCTGCGAATATCTGGAGGAAACGCAGGGCGGCGCGGCGATGTATCCCGACGATGCGCTGCAGCGCGCCCGGCAGCGGGCGTGGATCGAGTTCGCCACGCAGACCCTGGCCGATGGCTGGCAATTCCTCAACGCCACCGATCCGGCGACCGCGGACGCCAAGCGGGGGGCGTTCCGCGACCGGCTCCGGAAGCTGGAGGCCGAGCTCGGGGCGGGGCCGTATTTCGCCGGCGCCGTCTTCGGCATGGTCGATGCGGTCTACGCCCCGCTCTTCCGCTATTTCGCGATCATCGATCCCGCCGTGTCGCAGGCGATCTTCGAAGGCTTGCCGCGTGTCTCGACGTGGCGGGCGGCACTGGCGGCGCGCCCGAGCGTGGGGAATGCGGTGGTCGGGGACTATGCCGACCGCTTCCGCGCGCATCTGCGCCAGCATCAGGCTCTCCTTGCGGCCTGACGCCGACCGCAGGGGCTAAGCACCCGAACATCATCCAAACAAAGGAACAACACCATGACCGACCACGCAACCAACGAAGCCGGCGCCAGGAGCGCGCTGATCCTCATCGAATATCAGAACGACTGGCTGGCCCCCACCGGCGGCATCAACGGCCAGTTCCAGGACCGCGAGCAGATCGACACCGCGATCGCCAATTCGAAGAAGGTCCTCGAAGAAGCCCGGCGCCGCAACATCGAGGTCATCCACGTCAGGATGGTGCTTGAACCGGCCTACCGGGTGCTGGGCGAAGGGAAGTACGGGCTGCGCAAGATGGTGCGCGACTATGGCTCGTTCCTCGGCGAGCAGACCGATTTTTTCCCGGGGTTCGAGCCTCGCGACGGCGAATATGTCATCAGCGAGCGCACCGGCGGCAGCAGCGCCTTTGCCGCCACCACGCTCGACAGCTATCTGCGCAACAACCGGATCTTCGACATCTACGTCATGGGCTTTGCCCTGCGGCAGTGCGTCGAGTCGACCGTGCGCAACGCCCATGACCTCGGCTATCACACCAACGTCATCTACGATGCGTCGGCGGCCTTCACCCGGGAGCAGCAGACCTCGTTCCTGAGCGACATCGCACCTTTCTACGCAAATGCGATCACGACGCAGGCATTCATGACGCAAGCTTAAGCCGTGGCGATGCCGAGCTCCACGGAGGTGGTGCTGGGCATCGTTCGCCCGGCCAGCCATCGCTGTTGCACGTCGCCGGCCCGGTGGCGCGCACGGCCGGCACGAGGCGAATGCGGCCGACGCGCTCGTTTGCAGTCGAGCCTCAGCCGACACTTCCGCACCGCGCGGCCGATGTTCCTGACTTGCTGCTCGCCAGCGAAATGGAGCGGCCAATTGAGTTTGCCCTGGAGATCATCATAGGCCCTGCCCGACGCCGCCACGCCGCCAGGCTCGGCCAAATGCTCCAGCTGCGCGGCGACATTTTCGTTGAGGAGAAGCACCTTGACGAAAAGCGGCCGGCAAGTCCTTGACGGGATGCATTGCAAAAACCGCAGCAACCTTCAGGAAGCTAAAAAACAAATAGCTTCCTGGAGTGAAGGAGGCTTGACGGTCGATAAGTGCGAGACGCGGCCAAGACACAAGATGAAGGAAGGCGAGGAATGGAAACTCGGCGTTCGACCTTTTCGACTGCCGCTCTTCTATATCCGATGTGCCGCTCACACCTTGTGTGCGCTCGATCAATGCGCGGCGGGTATCCGGATCGCGCCGCCGAAAGAAAAGGTGGCGCTCGCGGCCTACGGCAGTTTCGCCGACATCCTTGTCCTCGGCTTCGATGTTTCGGCGGAGAAGAGGGCGGCGCGGGACTTTCTCACGAGGTACGCCGGGTTACTCCGGTTTATCTGATCGCGGCGAACGCCTAGATGTGAGATATTGAATATGCGGCAGATCACCTGATCTGCCCAATAGCTGAGGGAGGATGTCCTATGCCACTGTTCATAATCACAGGGTGCTATTCAGCCACGGCAGCGAAGGGAATGATCGCCGATCCATCGGACCGGGAAGCGGCGGCCCGTGCCATCATGGAAGCAGCAGGCGGGAAACAGCATTCTTTCTACGTCACGACCGGGGAAACCGACTGGATGATAGTCGCGGAATTTCCCGACGGTGTTGACCTGATCCCCGCACTTCTTGTCGTCGGCGCATCGGGAGCAGTATCGAATATCAAAACCGTGCGAGCATACACGGGGGCGGAATTCAAGGCCGCCCAAGAAAAGGCGGGCAAAATCGTATCTGCCTACAAAGCCCCTGCAAGATAAGCAGACGCCTCGTTGGATCATTTCTGGCAGCGGATGTGCGATCCGCTGCCGACAATCGCAAAGCGACGCTCGATCACATTCCTCTCGGCCGGATCGGTGAAACCGATGATGTGGTTGGCGCCGTCGTCTTCCTGGCATCGCCGGCTGCGAGCCTGATCACCGGCGCCAACCTGCTGGTGGACGGTGGATGGTCCGTCGCCTGAGGTGGAGGCTGTTGCACGGCAGCGCAGGTCTCGTCCCGCTGGCGATTGCTGACTAGGCTCCGGCTGGTACGGGAATCATCGATCGAACTTTTTCGAGCGGATGAAAAGCCGTTCGTCCGCCCCATGAAATGAAGATTCCGGTCCTGCCCTGAAAAGCCAAGGCGTTTGTGTAATAGCAGTCGTTGGTCAGGATGTCGTACCGGGCCATCGCGTTGCGAAACGCGAAGGCCGTGCTGCCATAACCCACACCGATCGATATGAGGATACCGAGCGGCAAGGCGAGCAACGGCAACCTGCGCTGCCGAACATCCGCCAGCCAGAGGCCCGCTGCCGCGAGAATGCCTGGGATGACCGAAAAGGCGAGGAAGACGAGATCAGGTGAAGCGAGTGCTCCGAAGTCGTCGTCTACGTAAAGCGCCCGGCCAAACTCCATCACCACAGGCATGAAGAGCCCAAACGCGATAGACAGGATCAGCACACAGATAATGCGAACACGCACGGGTCCGTTCCCAAGCTAAGCCGGTCTTCGGCAATACGGCAATCATACGATCAATTGGCTCCGCTGCCATGGGTTTGCACGCCTGAGTTATTTCGAAGTTAATAATCCATCTATTGAGCTGCAGGACCGTTTGGCGGGATCGGTGAAACCGATGATGTGGTGGGTGCCGTGGTCTTCCTGGCATCGCCGGCTGTGAGCCTGATCACCGGTGCGAACCTGCTGGTGGCGGTGGATGGTCCGCCGCCGGCAGGTGGAGGCAGCGCAAGTCTCATCCAGAGGAAAAACGACAATTTCCTAGTTTAGGGTCACCTTACATCACCGGCAAATGCGATGGCTATCCACGATTTCTATCAGCATGACCTGGAGAATAATGGGTGTGCCCGTTTCGGGCACTTTCCGCGGAGATAGTCCGCCGCGTGTGGCGCGAAGCGATCATCAAATTTATTGAAAGACAGCTTCGCGCCTCCTTATCAGTCGCAATGGCAGACCTTGCCATTGCCGCAGAGCAGACTTCCGTTCGTTTTGACGTTAGTGCATCTGGACACGATTTGGGGTCATCCAATCGACACGCCAACGCTGCCCCGGTAGTGCTCCGACTTTCGCAGGCCGGCAATCACGACGAGCAGGCAAGGGATCACCTCAGAGCGTGTCGATCAGTCCTCCGTCCACGCGCATGGAAGCCCCGGTCGTCGCGGATGCCAAAGGCGACGCCAGATAGGTTACGAGGTTGGCGATTTCCTCTACGCTTGCAGCTCGTTGGATGATCGAACTGCCACGATGCTTCTTGACGAAGTCCGCCGCGACCTCCTCGATCGGCTTGCCCGTCTTCGCACGCTCTTCGGCAAGCATCGCCTCGACACCTTCGGACAGTGTTGGGCCGGGAAGGACCGAGTTCACGGTAACGCCCGTACCAGCCATGCGCTTGGCGAGCCCGCGGGCAACCGCGATATCGGCGGTCTTGCTGACGCCGTAGTGAATCATCTCCACCGGAATGTTAAAGCCGGATTCCGACGCGATGAAGATGACACGACCCCAGTCGACCTTCTGCATGCCTGGAAGGTAGGCACGCGAAAGCCTGACGGCCGACATGACGTTTACCTGCCAGTGGCGATCCCACACCTCGTCGTTCGCCTCGAAGAAGTCGAGCGGCTGAAAAATGCCCGCGTTGTTGATGAGGATGTCCACATGAGGAACCTTGGCGACGAGAGCGTCACACCCTTCAGCGGTTGCGACATCGGCTGCGACGGCGGTTACGGTGCCCCCGGCACCTTCGCCTTTCAGGCGTTCGGCGGCATTTGCGGTCTTTTCTTCGGACCGTCCGTTGATCACCACGTCCGCGCCAGCCCTCGCGAGCTGGCGGGCGATCGCGTAGCCGATACCTTCGGTCGATCCAGTAATAAGAGCGGTCTTGCCTGCGAGGTCGATCTGCATCTGCTGCTCCGTGTGAGGTTGGATAGAGAACGTATGAACTGGCGGTCGGTCTCGCAACAGCCCGCGACGTCGATCCCCGATCGAATGCCTGGAAGTCGATGGTCTGCTTCGCCGTTGACCGCGTCCGAAAAGCACTATCATAGCGGTCGTCGAGCCACCGGCCGCCGTTGCTGCAAAGCGGCTATGGCGCAGTGACAACGTGGGTCGCAGTTGCGCCAAAAGCCGCCATTCCGCCCCATGCGGTGACTAGATCACGAACTCCTCCTCGTACCTCTGTGGCTCGGGAACGACCGTAACCTCCACCGGAACGATCCAATTGGCCGCGTAGCTCTCGCAGTCGGATCGCTGGAGGTCGGGCTGCACGCACCCAGCCGCATCGATCGCGCGACATCGCAGTATATATCGCCCCACGTCTTCAGGGGTCCACATGTACTCCCACAAGCGCCACGCAAAAGGACGTTCTGTTTCGAGGAGCCTTCCCTCGCGCCAGCCCCTGCCATCTCCGGTGCAGACCTGCACCTGCCGGATAGCAGCCTCTCCGCTCCAGGCGGCTCCGAAAATCCGATACGGTTGGCCGGCGACGAGACGCGCCCCCTGCACGGGACGCGCGATCTGCGCTTTGACCTCCATCTCCGCAAGGGGGACCAGCCTGGGTTCCCCGAGGCTGCGCTCCCAACGGAAATAGTCGCGCGCCTGCCAGTAGCCAAGGAACGGTTCCTCCACAACCGTGATATCAGTGATCCACTTGACCCAAGCCATGCCGAACCAGCCACCCACGACCGCGCGTAGCGGGTAGCCGTGATCGCGCGTCAACGCCTCCTCGTTCATCGAATAGGCAAGGATCGTGCTGTCGGCGATGGCCTTCTCAAGCGGTAAACTGCGCGCAAAAGCGATGGGGCCTGGAGAAGCCGTTTTCTTGTTCGTGTCGACGACGCCGCTGTCTGCGCCGACGAGCAGAACCTCACGTGCGGTTCGCTTGACGCCCGCCATTTCTAAAATCTCGCGCAGAGGAACACCTGTCCACGCGGCATTGCCGACGGCTCCGTTCTGCCACTGCAACCCCTCCCTCGGCGGCACATAGTAGACGCGCCCGTTGCCTGCGCACTCGACGACGGCAGTGAGAGTCGTGCTCCGCATCGCCTTGATGCTGTCGAGGTCAAGTTCGATCGGCCGCTCCACCGCCCCGCCAACGCGCAATCTCCAGTCTCGCGCATCGAGGTCCGGCGACGGGAAATGGTTTCGCACGAAGAACAGCTCGGTTGGGATCAGCCAATCGGAGAGTGACGCAAACGGAAACTCGATGTTTGGTGGGGATTTCTGTCGAACTATTAGACTGGGTTGCTCTGGTGTCGGCATCGTCCTCGTCTCCCCTTCAAAGAGCACAACGTTGGCACTCGGTCGCACGAATTCCGGTTCGATCACACCGCCCCTCGCAGCGCGTTCCGTCTTCGGCCCCAGTCTAGCACATACCGCACGTTCCTCGGATCGACCTCGAACGGCAGCAAAGGGCCCCGAATGTTGCCCACGTCTCTTTCACGCCCGCTTGTCGTTCAGGCACTACCGGTGGAGAAGATCAGCAACATATTGTTGGCAGGCATCTCGATCGTCTCGCGGAGATTAAGCCCAGCGGCCTCACCCATTTGTTCAAGATCAGCGATATCACGCACACCCCAGGATGGGTTGCGCTCCTTTAGAGCCGCGTCGAAAGCAGCGTTCGAGGGGGCGTTGTGTGTTCCGTCGCGCATGAATGGGCCGTAGAGAAGAAGAAGCCCACCAGCGTGAAGCAAACGGCCAGCTCCTGCGAACAATCCTAAGCTTGCCGCCCATGGCGCGATATGGATCATATTGATCGACACGATGGCGTCAAAATGACCTGTTTGTTCGACGCCCCATTGCCCTGCGCACACATCAATATCCCGCGGTGCCAGCACATTCTTCAGCCCTGCAAATTTGATCCAGTTAGACGTGCTGGTGCGGGCGTCGGCATCCGGATCGCTCGGCTGCCAAGTGAGGTCGGGCATTGCTCCCGCAAAACACACGGCGTGCTCGCCGGTCCCGCATCCAATCTCCAGCACGGCGCCACGTGTTGGAAGGACGCGTTTTAGGACCGCGAGGATCGGCGCCGAATTTCGCGCAGCGGAAGGTGAGAACATGCGCTGGTCGGCGCTTATATCGCGCTGTTCCAGCGCAACAGGCGAACGGTCCTTCTTCTCTGGGGGCATTGGCCTTGAATCCCCTTTGGGCGATGTCTGTCACCTTATAGATTGAACTCCTCCCTTGCTACGGCTTGGACGGCTTCATCAGGGCCGAAAAGATACGAATATCATTTGTTCCCGGACGACCAGTTGCCGCGAAATAACACTCCAGCGGCTTGAGTTCGATTCCGCGTATGTTGGTAACGCCGAGTTCCTTCGTCGAGGCGGTCATCAGCCAAACCGTTCCACCAGGAAATCGATCACCGTCCGCAGCATCGCTGTCGGCCGGCGGTTCGGCGCATAGACGAGGGACATCGGAACAGGTTTGTAGGACCAGTCCGGCAGCACCTGTTCAAGCCGCCCTTCGGCGATATCGGCGGCGAGCAGCAGTTCCGGCTGGAGCACGATTCCCGCGCCGCTGAGCGCGGCCATGCGCAGTGCCGCCCCCTGGTTGGTGGAAAATTTTCCGGAAATCAACACATCACGCATTTCTCCGCCCGGCCCGACCAGGTGCCAGCGGTCCTGCCTGCGCCAATAGGAGTGGCCGAGGCAGAGGTGGTTGGTCAGCGCCTCCGGCGAGGCCGGCCGGCCATGGCGGGCGAGATAATCAGGCGAGGCAGCGAGAATCCGCCGATAGGGCGTCAGCGGGCGGGCGACCAAGCTGTCGTCAGTGAGCGGGCCGATGTGGATGCCGAGCTCGAACCCTTCGCCGACGAGGTCATGGACATTGTTGTCGAGTGATAGCTCGATGCTGACGTCGGGATAGGCGTTCTGGTAATCGATCAGCGCCGGCACCAGGATCTGCGTCCCGAAGCTGACGGGTGCCACCACGCGAAGCCGGCCGCGCGGCGCCGATTGCAGCTCGCTCGCCGAAGCCTCGGCCAGCGCCACTTCGGACAGCGCGCGTTTGCAGCGCTCGTAATAGAGCTGGCCGACCTCTGTCAGCTGATGGCGGCGCGTGGTGCGATGGATCAGCTTGGCCCCGAGCCGGGTCTCGATGGTCTTGATGTGCTTGGCGACCATGGCAGGCGACACTTGCGCGATCTCCGCGGTGGCCGCGAAACTGCCATTGTCGACGACCCGGACGAACATCGCCATGCCGGCCAGCTTGTCCATGATTGCCTACCTCCAGGTTTCGAATGACGATACCGGGAGCTTATTTATCAACCTCAGCATTTGCAACATGGTGGTCATGCCCGCGCCAAAGGCGACGGATATTGCCAACATGACCAAGGAGAAAACATGCCCATTCTTCACCTGCAGATGCATCCCGGCCGCACCGACGATCAGAAACGCGCCTTCGCCCGCGAGGCGACCAAGGCCGCCGTCGAAACGCTGGCGTGCCCGCCGGAATCGGTGGAAATTCTGATAACGGAGATCGCCAAAGATTCCTGGGCGGTCGGCGGCAAGCTGAAATCCGAGGCTTGAGGGAGGACCCGCAGCGTCGAAGGCTCGAAGGGCGATAGTGAAAGTCGTGCCGAGTTTGGCGAGAAGCCCGCCCCACTCTCCGTCGTCCTCGGCCTTGAGCCGAGGACCCACGCCCACGACTGCTGGCGGATGCGGCGTGGATGCTCGGCTCAAGGCCGAGCATGACGGAGGGGGGGCTTAAGTCGCTGGAGATAGCTCACCTTGAGCGCAAGCGAAGGGCGATCGTGAACGGCGTGCCGTGTGGCCCCCTCATCCGCTCTACGGGCACCTTCTCCCCGCTGGGGAGAAGAGGGAAGCAAGACGCATCGATACTGCCAAACGAACCCACCTACCCAAAGGCACTTCATCCAATTGAATCAATGGCGAAGCGGCGTTCTCCTTCTTCTCCCAGCGGGGGTTCGAAGGACGGGTTGAGACCCGTGGCTCAACCCCGGGCGGTGGCCCGAAGGGTCGGATGAGGGGGCCGCAGGCACGGCAGCAACGGCGATTAGTCTATCCATGGACGTCGGCTTCCGGCGCAACGCGGCCGAGCCGCCTTGCCGCCTTTTGGCCCGAAGCGGTCATCGACCCTCGCAATAGTCGACCGCAAAACTTCGACTTATGCGAGGGAGTTTCGCGCCGGTATTTTTCTAAAGTTTTGAGGGAAGTCGGGATTTGTGCGTTGTGCATGGCCTTCAGGTTTTCGCCTTTTCATAGGCCATGAGCAGATCGGTGACGAGAACGCCATTGATCCGCATCCCAGTCAAATCGGCATCCGTTATGTCTGAATCTGCTAGCGTGACGTTGCTTATGGTCAATCGCGACAGGTTTGCATTCGTGATGGCGGCGCCAGACAGATTGACGTTGTTGAAGCGCGCATCCGCAAGGCTGATATCGTCAAAAACCGCTTCGCTTAAATTGCTGTCAGTGAATTTTGCCTTGGTCAAAACAGCGTAAAACTGTGCGTCTGCGAGGTTTACACCATCGAAATTGGCGCCTGACATATCGGCCCGCTCGTAGTGCATTCCCTGCATCTGAGGGCCATCAAACGGGTTGTGTTCGTGCTGATCGCTCATTATCGTTTCCTCCGGCAATCCTGCTTGCCACGGAAAGAGTGCCAGATCGCGCAATCATTGACGACCGTCGAATCTGAATCGAACGAGCCTACGTCCATTCTGGCCGTGCCGTTTGTCGCGAAAATCCCGGCAAAGGCGACACTTGTTTTCCTGCTTTTGCACGCTGGGGAATAGACAGCTGCCACAGCCTGCGGGACGAGACTGAGAGCAGCGACACCGGACAGTCGTCTCGAAAAGGAGCTTGCGAATCAGATAAGTGTGTGCTTATGTGTTTGCATGATCGAAAATGACTTTTTCCGAGCTTTGGCAGACCCGACCCGCCGTGCGATCTTTGAGAAGCTGGCGGCAGGTAGCATGAACGCCAGCGCCTTGCGCGAAGGCATGGAAATCAGCCAGCCGGCGATGTCGCAACATCTTGCGGTTCTGCGCAGTGCGAAGCTCGTGAGGGAAGAACGGCAGGGGCGTTTCGTGAATTACGAAGTCGATCCCGACGGGTTGGCGCTCATCGCCCAGTGGCTGGCAAAATACCGCGCCTATTGGCCGGAGCGTATCGCAGCACTCAAAGTCTTGCTGAAGGACATGGATCAATGAACGAAGCGAAGACCAAGGAACAGGATAGCGGCGTCGAGCTGGAGTTTGACTTGGGCGATCCGCCGCAAAAGGTCTGGCGTGCCGTCACCATTCCCGAACTTCGGGAAAGGTGGTTGCCGAAGGAAGCATTGGCCGATCCCGATGCGATCACCGTCACCCCCGGCCAGGAAGTCCGCTACAGGCTGCGCGACGACAGCCCGCCTTTCCTTGAAAGCACCGTGACGTTCACGATCACCCCGAATGCCACGGGCGGAACCTGCCTTCGGATCGTCCACGAACTGACGGACGCAAGATTCGACGGAATGGCAAGAGCGCCGGCGAACAGCAACAGCCCGCCCCTCATGCTCGCCGCCTGACGCGGCGAGTTTGACGCTAAAATTCTGGAAGTCTGGAGGTCGCCGATGCGCGAAGCGATGCAGCTCGTCCCTATGGTCGTAGAACAGTCCAGCCGGGGAGAACGATCATTCGATATTTATTCCCGGCTTTTGCGCGAGCGGATTGTCTTCCTCAATGGCGAGGTGAACGACACCGTTTCGGCCCTCGTCTGCGCCCAGCTGCTGTTTCTGGAAGCCGAAAACCCCAAAAAGCCCATCTACCTCTATATCAATTCGCCGGGCGGCGTCGTGACCAGCGGCCTCGCCATGTATGACACCATGCGCTACATCCGCGCGCCGGTTCACACGCTCTGCATGGGCACGGCCCGCTCCATGGGATCGTTTCTGCTGATGGCGGGGGAGCCTGGCGAGCGGGCCGCCCTGCCAAATGCAAGCATCCTGATCCACCAGCCATCCGGCGGTTTTCAGGGGCAGGCGACCGATATGCAAATTCACGCCGAGGAAATCCTGAAAACAAAGCAGCGTATGACACGGCTCTATGCGGAACATTGCGGGCGCTCCTATGAGGATTTCGAACGCGCCATGGACCGCGACCGCTTCATGACGTCGCAAGAAGCATTGGAATGGGGCTTGATCGACAAGATCATGCAGATCCGCGAAGCCCCGGCCGATGAGTAAGGGATATGGGCGGGTTATCTTCGCGCGTTCGACGGCAGGTCCGCGCGTCGGGCTGCGACGCCCTGGGGGACGAGACTGAGGGCGGCGATGCCGGCCTCTTCGGCTGCGCGCAGAAGCGCTTCGCGGAATTGTTCCGGGGCGATTTTGCCGCTGATGGCGTCGACGCAGGCTTTGACGGCAGCCACATATTCCTCGCCGTCATCGAAAGGCCAGTCGTTCATCAGGAGACGCGCCGCGTCGCCCAGCGTCCATACGATCTTGCGAGATGCCGGGCCTCGCAAAGCAAAACCAACCGGCGTGAATGCTGCTGATGTATTCCAGCACATTGTCCTCGACCCCTCAAGGCGGGGATACTGCAGTCCCCATCTCTAATATACCCCATTTTATGAAAGTTGGAATTGAAAAGTGGAGATGGGTACCGCCTGCGCGCGAGGCTGCCGCATCAGGAAAAAGGGGCGGTCTGAGACCTTGTGTCGAGGCGCTGTGGGCTCCCGTCGACACGTGTTGCAGCGATGCGGATTACCCTGCCCCGGCATGCGCGGCAGACCGTTTTCCCGCTCGGTCTCAACCCTTCCGATCCGTCAGCGCAATTCGGCGGTGACCCGGAAGATGCCGCCGGCCGAGGCGTCGGAGCAGACGACGAAGGTCGAGCCTTCCTGCGCCATGAACGCGACGTTGCCGCCGGCTTCGCAGGGGGTGGCGCTCCATTGCAGGAGGATGTCGCCATTATCGGGCAGTTTTTCCGGTTCCATCTTTGTCGCGCTGGCCATCCATTCGGTTGCCGACGGCAGGTGGACGGGGGCGTTCAGCTGTTTCGACAGCCAGGCGGTGTAGTTCTGCGCTACGGCCAGCGGCACGTCGTCGGCCGGCAGCTGCGGGTTGTCGGCATAGGCCTGTGCAGAGGCGGGATCTGAATTGGCGGTGTAATAGGCCGCCATCTCGGCGCGGGTGACGGCCTTTGCCTGCATGCAGAAGGATTTTTCGACCTTCACGGCGCCATTGGCGACGCCGAGCATGCCGCCGAGCTCCTTCATCGAGGCGGTCATCAGCCGGACATTCTCCAGCGAATAACTGCCCGCCGGCACGGTCTCGAAGGCAAGGGTCGGCGAAACCGGGCAGAAGCCGCGCGCCGACAGCGCCTCGAGATCGGCAAGGATCGGTTTGTACGCCACGACGGCGAGCTTATAGGCCTCCGCGCTATAGCGGCCATCGGCCTCGCCGATCTTCGGCGTGAGTGCGGCAAGCGTCGGATCGGCGGCACCGGCGCGCGTAGTGATCGAGGCGCTGAGATCGGCGACCTTCTGCTTCAGGCCCGTCGCCTCGTCCTTCGACGCCATGACGTCGGCGATGATGGCGTCGAAAAGTTTGGCGGCGTCGCCATAGCCTGAGGTCGCCGCCGGCATCTGCCATTGCTCGGCCTTGGTTTTTGCCTCCGCCATCAGGCTGCTCGCCTTGGCGACGTCCGGACTATCGCCGGCGCCGATGCGGTTGACCGTTTCGCGCTTGGCCGCCGCATCCTTTTCCGCCGCCGTCAGCGCCGTCAGCGCCTTGGCGAGATCGTCGAAAGCGGTTTTCGATGCATCGTAATTTTCGACGGCGCCGTGCATCTGCTTGGCGGCGGCGCTGTCGGCGGCGGTCTTCATCCTGGCGTCGGCCTCGGCGAAGCTCGGCGCCTTGTCGCCGCCGGCGGCCGAAGCCGACGCTTTCGCCTTCTCGGCATTCTCCTTCGAAATGGCGATCAGCGCATTGCCGAGATTGATGGCGGCAGACTGATAGCCCGGAAGGGCTTTTTCATAATCTTCGTCCTTGAGCAGCGCATCGGCGGAGGTCAGCGCTGCCGCACCGGTGTCATAGGAAAGCTTGGCCTGGTCGCTGGCCGGGCGCTCCGGCGCCTTGGCGGCGATCGCCTTCTGCTTTCGGCTTTCGGCCTCCTTCTTCCAGGTGCCGACATCGGCGACGAGTTTCGGATCCGGGCGCAGAAGTTTCGGAATGGTGATGGCGCCGACGCCGATGCAGATCAACAGCAGCGCTGCGATCATCGAGATTTTGACGGGCGTCCACTTTTTCGGTTTCGCCGCCTCCGGCTGCTGCGGCATGCCGCCGCGCGGATCCCAGGACATCGGCTGGATGCCCGTGGTCACCCTGGAGTATTCTCCGAGCGCATCGGCGCCGGTGCGCGGGCGCTGGGCCGGGTCGCGGCTCAGCATCCGTTCCACAAGGCTGGCGAGGCCTTCGGGAAAGCCGGGGATCAGCACGTCGAGGCGGGGAAAGACGTTGGAGGGATCGAGATGGATGTTCTTCCAGCTCTGCTCGCGCTGATGCTCGTCCTCCCAGACCATGACGCTGTCGAAGACGCTGTTATAGGTCTGGCGCGGCAGGAAGAGCTTGTAGGCGATCATGCCCATGGCGTAGATGTCGAGGGCGGCTGAAGCCGAGAAGGTGCCGCTGGCATAAATCTCCGGCGCGCCGAATTCCGGCACATAAGGCGGAATGATGTGCTCGCCGATCTTCGAGATCAGATGCAGATTGCCGATCCGGACCGACAGGCCGGAATAATCCTCGGAGACGTAGATGCATTGATCCGTCAGCGCATTGTGGGCGTAACCGGCGCCGTGCAGCGTCGCCAGGCCTTCGAGGATGTGGCGGCCGATCTCGGCGGCGCGCTCATAGGCCACCATCTCGGTTTCGTCGAGATACTGGTGCAGCGTTTTCGACGGCCGCTTTTCGACGATGTAGAAATTGTCGTCTTCCGGCGACGGCGGGATCAGGTCCTCGATTTCGACGAAGCGGCGGGCGGTCAGCGATTTCGCCTCGTTGATGGAGGTCCAGACCCGCTCGAAACGCGCCTTATCCAATTTCAGCGCCACATCGGGGGCGACGATGAAGACCGCATGGCCCATCCGCTTGTCCTCAGCGGGATAGACGATGAACTCGTTCTCATAGACCGGCTCGCCGATCGTGTAGCGGGCGATCAGATCACTTCTCATGCACATGTCCCCCTGCAATCATTGGCATTCCATGAAACCGAATTCTATTCGCCCGCCAGAGCATGATGCCGAAAAATGTGAGCGGTTTTCGGCATCATGCTCTGACTCTTTAATGTAGAACAGGATTCAGATTTCAGGCCGAGAGGCCTTCAATCATCCTGTTCTAGTAGCGGATCGCCGATCAGGCCGGCGGCCAGCACCAGGCCGGTCCTTGTATCCCTGAGCGCGAAGGCAAAGCGGGCATTGGCGACGACGCGAACGAGCTTGGGATCGATGCTGCGTTCCGTGATCGCTGCCGTGGCAGCTGCTGCCTCCGTGCCGTTTTCGTCAACCTTGATCATCGTCTTCTGAAGAACGCGCGACAAGCGAATGTTTTCCTTGGTGAAACCCGGGAAGGCCGAATGCTTGGCCTTTTCGGGTGTCAGTCCGATCGCGTTCAGCACCGGCATCAAATCACGCCCGTCGCTGAGGGAAAAGCGGGGCAGGAAGATTTCGCCCTTGACCGCCTCGAATTTTTCCCCCTGCAGCCAGGAGGCGAGCGCCTTCAGATCCGCGCCGCCAACGCCCTTGCCGGAGCGCGCGGCGATCACCACCATGCTGTAGCTCTCGTCCGTATAGGCAAGGTCGACGGCGGTGAATTTCTCGTCGACACGGAATTTCTGTCCGTCGCCTGTGAGATGCATCATCGGCACCGAAACCGTCGAACCGTCCGGCCGCTGAAAGGGGCTTGCCGGGCTTTCCCTGTCGAAAGACGTTTTCCAGCGCGCCTTGAAGGACAGCGCGCCGAGGCTGACGAAACCGCCGCCCGGCGGCGCGTCCAGCATGACGGGAATGGCGCCGCGCGTCGTCTCCTTGACCCAGAGGTTGATATGCTCGACCGACCCAGGTCCGTCGAGATCCTCGATCGAGGGTTTGACCCGGTGGCTGGCGAGCATGGAAAGCGCGTCGGGAGCGAGCATCAGCTTGTCGTCGAAGATGATGGCAACCGCGCTCGCCAAAGGCGCATCCGCGGCTGCCGGCTTTTCCGGCGTCATGGCGGCAAGCACCGTCTCCGGCCCCTTCACCTCGCCGCCGAAGCCGAGGCCCTTGGCGATCGCGGCCTTGCCTTCGGCGGAGGCGCCGAGGCTGGCAAGGCCGAGGGCTGCGGCAAGGCTTGCCGGCGACACCATGATATTGGCAGCACCCTCCTTTGCCAGCGTGCGGCCGAGCAGTTCGGCGGCAAGCCCGGCCTGGGCTGAAAGCATCGATTTGCCGTCGCCGGCGTTGTCGGCATGGGCTGAGGCAAGCGTCAGCAGGGAAACGGCAAGGCCCGCCAGCAGAGTGGATTTCGGCATGCTTCCCTCCCCTTCAGCGGATGCGATAGAATTTGGAATCGAACGACCACTTGCCCTGGGCGCCGGTCTCGTCGTCGCCGACGATCCTTAAAGTGCGGGCGAGATCGTAGACATAGTTGAAGGCGGCGCGCTGGCCGACCAGCGGCGTCGGCACGTCCGGCAGGTCGAGCACCTCGATCGGCTTGTCGCTGAGAATGGCGACGACCATGCCGACGCCGGCCGGCCCCTCCACCACATATTCGAAGCCGGTATAGGGATTGCGCGCATCCGGCACGACGACCGGCCGGGTGGGATCGAGCCGGTTGTCGCCGCTCTTGGCGGTCGGTTTCAGCCCCATCGAGCGCTTGTTCGGGTAAAGTTGGGTCAGTTTGCCGGAGGCGTCGATATCGACCAGGATCAGGTAGCCTGATTTTTTGGTCGACACCCGCATCGCCACCTTGTCGCCGATGCCGACCGAGGTGCCGGGCAGCACATCGACGGCGACACCCGCCTCATTGTCCGTCTTCAGCGTGTTCTCGACGGCGGCGACCGGGGTTTTCGCCTCCTCGCCGGTGATGACATCGCGGCCGAGCGCATCCGGCTGGCCGTAGAATTGCGGCACCGGCGTGAAGCGGCAATCCTCAGCATGCGTCCGGCAATATTCGTCGGATTTGCGTCTGACATAATCGAGCAGGGCGGCATTGCTGATAGTCGGCTTGTCGGCGGCGCGCGCCACGCCATCCTGTACACCTTCGATGAAGCGGCGGGTGAAGACGCCGACCGGCGGCTTGGCCTCGCGGTCGACCAGCGCCCACTGGCCTGAATTGACGGCCGACCAGACCATGGCGTTTTCGCCGCCGAAGGAGAATTTCGCCTCCTTGCCCGATTTGTTCGGCGTTTCGAGTGCTGCCAGCGCCGGACCGAGGCAACGCACGTTGCCGCCGCTTGGTGCCGCCACCGCGCTGCGGCTGCCGGGCCCGACATGGCAGGCATCGATCAGCAGCGTAACGCGGCGGTCCTTGAGGCTGTTCAGCCGTGCGGCGATCTCCGTCTCGCGGATCTGGTTGGTGACCGTCAGCTTGCCGGCCTCGCGCATCAGCTTGGCGTCGGCTGCGACAAGCGTCGGGCTGGTTGTTTCCTCGGCGCCCATTTCCTCTGAACCTTGGCCGCTGAAATAGAGGAAGACCCGGCTGCCGGGCGTCGACTGGCGTACCAGCCAGTCGTCGATTTCCGCAAGGATCGCCTCGCGGCTCGCCTTGCGGTTGGTCAGCGTGTGGATCTGTTCCGGGCGGTAGGCGAGCGTCTTCACCAGGAAGAGCTGCATCGCCTTGACGTCGCTGGCGGAGCCGGTGAGTTTTGCCTCGCGCATCTCGTAATCGTCGATGCCGATCAGCAGCGCGCGATCGCCGGGAGAGCTTTGGATGCCGGGTGTTTGGCCATCGGGGACCTGGACAGTGGGCGTCTTGATGGCGGGCGGCTGGATGGTGGGTTCCCCGGCGGCAGGCTTGTCAGCCGGCGCGGGTTCGACGGCTGATGCGTCGGGTGTTTGGCTCGTGGCGGCAGGGGCGGTATCGCCGGCGGGCGGGGTGGTGATGGCGAGATTGGCCAGTTTCTGGCCGGATTGCCTGAGCTTGGTCCCGGGAACGGTGGTGGTCGAGGCGACCTGATCGGCGGGCGGCATTTCGACATTCGGCACGTCGCCATCGGTCTTGGCGGCGATCCAGTCGCGGAAGGCGGCGACGCGGGTATAGACGCCGTAATGTTCGGCCTCGGCGCAGCCGGCACCCCAGCTGACGATGCCGAGCTGGATCCAGCTTTTGTCGGAACGCTGGGCCACCAGCGGCCCGCCGCTGTCGCCCTGGCAGGCATCCTTGCCGCCTTCGGCATAACCGGCGCAGACATTGCGCTCGTCGATCGGGTTCATCCGCATCGAGCTGTCGCGATAGGCCGCACGGCAATCCTCACGCGGGACGATCGGCAGCTCGACTTCCTGCAGCTCGGTCGGCAGGTATTTGTCGTCCCAGCCGTGATCGGCCTTGGTGTAGCCCCAGCCGGTGACGACGGCCTTGTGGCCGGCCGCCTCCACCTCGTCATCGGAGGCCGAGGCGAGAATGGCCGGCCTGGAGACGGCGGGCTCGGCCAGCTTGATCAGGGCGATGTCGTTGGCAAAGACCTTGCGGTCGAAATCCTCGTGAATGACCACGTCTTCGACGGCAAGGCCGGGTTTATCCGGCCCGTCGACCGAGATCACCTTGTCGATCTTCGACTTGCCCTCGACGATCAGCAGGTCGCGGGCGAACAGATCCTGCTTGCCGGAGCGGCCGCTGGTGACGCAATGGGCGGCGGTCAATATCCAGCGCGGCGCGATCAGCGAGCCGCCGCAATGGCCGCCGAAGCGGCCGCGCTGTTCGGGATCGGGCGCCAGGATTTTCACCTGCCAGGGCCATTCGCCCTTCTTCGCCGCCTGGCCGCCGATCACACGGCCGCCATCCTCGCCGGCAAAATCGGTATCCTGCTGCGTCAGCGCCGGCGCAGCCAGCAGCAGCACCACAGAGGCAATGGTGATGACCCTGCTGATCGACGCGCTCATAGCTTGACTCCGGCGGAGGTATAGAGGACCGTAAATCCGACGCGGGCGCCCTTGGGCAGGACGTCGCCGAGCCGCCTGGCAATATTGCCGGCGGTGCGGCGCCTGTCGTTCTGCTTGAGGAACTCGACGAGCTCGGGCATCGGCTTTTCCGAGGTGACGGCGACGAGCAGATCGGTGCCGAAGGGGGCAACGACGGAGAGATCGAGATCGAAACTCGCCGACATCTCGGCATCGATCTCTTTCTCACCGGGATAGAGGAACTGCACGGTTCCATCGCCGGTGACGTCGAAGAGCACGAGCTTGCGGCCGGAGAGATCGGATACCGCCACGCCGACACGCTCGCCCTCCCGATGGACGGTATCGGAGGGGGTGACGCGCACGGTCTGCGGGTTGGCCTCCGACAGCCGCTTCAGCGTGTCGAGCGCGGCCATCCGGTCGACGACGAACGGCATGTCGCCGGCGCCGATGCCGGAGGCGACGACATCGCCGCCGGCAACCGCCTCGCGTTTTTCCGGATCGAAGATCAGTTCGGCAGCGGCGGTTTCCGTCAGCTTGAACGGCGTGACGGCCGGGTCGATGCCCTGCAGCACCGGCTCGGCGCCGAGGGCGGCGACGCTGATCGGCGCGGGCTCGACCGGCGGCGGCGTGGATGATTTCGCTGCTTCTGCCGTCGTTCCCGCCCCTTCGTAATTATAGACGACCGCGCGGTCGAGATCGGTTCCCGGCGGGCTTTCGGTGAAGATGTTCTGCCGCTGGTCGGTGAACTGGTAGACCGACTGGCGCACATATTCGAAGAGTTCGCGGCGGCTGACGGCGCCATCGCCGTTGCGGTCGGCCGCCCCTTCGAAGGCGCGGGCGGTGGCATAGCTCAGCGCGCCGCGTTTCTGCGGGATGCCGGGAATGGAGATTTCAGGCGACTTGGTGTTGTCGTCGACGGCGGCGAGGAAGGTCAGCCGTTTGTAATCGAAGCCGGTGGAGAGCGCGTCCGCCGTCGTCGAGATCGGCGCGAGGTCGTCCTCCTCGATCGTATAGGAGGGCGCCTGGCGCCAGGTGATCTCGGCGCCGCGCGGATCGACATCGCGGGTCATGCCGCCGGCATGGCAGGTATCGGCGATGAAGAGCACATCGGCGCCCTTGGTCTCCAAGTTGCGGATCAGCACTTTGAACTCGTCGCCGAAGATGCGTTCGCGCGATCCGGGCAGCCTTGTGTCGAAGCCGGCGAGCACATAGACCTCGTCGCGGCCGCTCGGTTTCGAGCCCTTGACGCGCTCCGGCTCGCTCGAGCCATGGCCCGCGATGCCGAGCACGACGAGATCGCCGGCGCCAGCCCGTTCCGTCACGGCCTCGATCGCATGGAAGATGCCCTCGCGGTCGGCCTCGCCGTTCTTCAACAGCGTCATGTCTTCGACACCGACCGAACGCAGCGACAGCGAAAGATCCTCGGCATCGGCGACGGCGCCGTGCAGCGGCGGAACGTTGCGGTAAAGATCGATGCCGATCAGCACCGCCCGGACGGCGCCGCGCTCCGGCGCCTCGATGGTTTTTGCCAGGGTCTCTGTCGCCGCCAGGCTGAGGAGGGCGAATGCGGCGGCCATGGAAACGGATGCGGACATGGCCAAACTCCCCTCGCCCCGGCTATTCGCGACGCCATTCGACGCGGCGGTTCAGCGCATCGACATCGTCTTCGGTGAGGTTTGCGGTTGCGGTCACGTCGACCGGCTCGGAGGCGCCGCGGCCTTCGGCATCGATCGACGCATCGATGCCGTGGCTCTTGAGGAAATCGGCCACCGCCTGGGCGCGGCGCTCGGAGAGCTTCTGATTATAGTCGTCGCCGCCGCGCCGGTCGGTGTGGCCGATCAGGATGATGCGGCCGGGCTTCTGCTCCTTCAGCGCCTCCAGCAATTCCTCGGCCGCCTCGGTGCCGATCGAGGTGAAGCTCGACTTGTCGAAGTCGAAGGTGATCGGCACGGGAATGGAGACCGGCACGATGCCGCGGACATTTTCGGAATAGATGCCGCCGAGCACGCCGCTGCGGTGGTCTTTCTCGGCCGGGACGAAGCTGCCTTCAGGGTTGTCACTCGTCGGATTGGCGGCCAGGATGCGGGCCTGGGCGGCGCGCTGGATGAGATCGGAGATGGTGTCGGCCGGCGGCGCCTTCGGCGTGCGGGTCTCGTTCTTGATGATTTCGATCGCCTGCTGGTAATCGGCGGCGGCATCGGCAAAGCGGCGGGCGGAGAAATAGATCTCGCCGAGCGTGGCGGAGGCCTGCCAGAGCACCTGCGGGCTGTCGGCGGCGACCAGCAGCGGCTCGTAATCGGCGACCGGCTGGTTGGCGGCCATCATCTCCTGGGCGGCGGCAAGCCTGAGGGCCGCAACGCGGCGCTGGGCATTGACCTGGAACTGGCCGCATTCGGCGCTGACGGCGATCGCATCGGCCTCGGACGCCGCCGCCGTGATATCCTTGGCGGCAACGGCGGTGTTCAGCTTGTCGAGAAGGGCAGTGCAGGCAGGCGTGTCGGCATTCGCGACTTCGATCTCTTCGCCGGCCTCGGGTTCGGCCGAGCGGCCGAGGTTGAGCTGCGGCATCTTGATGCTGAAGCCGCCTGGAAGTTTGAATTGCGGCATCTTCAGCTGCGGCATCGGCAGCTTCGGCATCTTCGCCTGGGAGGATTGGGCGGGCTGCTTATACTGGCTCGGTCGGGTGGAGGCGGTGGTGTCGGCGGGGCCGATCAGTTGCAGTTCATCGGCGGCAAGCTCCTGGCCGGGCGCCAGATTGGTGACGATCTTGTATTTCTTCGGCGGCTGCGTCGTCGCCTGCTCCACCGGTTTCGGCGTCACCTTTTTCGGGGCCACAGGCTTCGGTTTTTCCACGGCCGTGTCCGGCTTCTTGGCGACTTCCTGTTTGATCACCGGCTTCGGCTTCGGCTTCGGCGCAACCGGCGGCTTGGCCGCCTGTTCGATCGGTTTTGTGGCGGGAGCGGCTGCAACCGGCGGGGCTGCGGCGGGCGGCAGGGCCGCCGGGCTGTCGACCGTCGTCAGCATCAGCGTCTTACTGCTGATCTTGGTGCCGAGGCTGCGGGCCTCTTCCAGGCTGCGGGACACGGCATCCATGCCGCCGTCGATCGAGCGGAACATGCCGCTGCCGCTGCCGCCGAGATCGGCGAAGATGGTCAGCGGCTTGGATGAATAGAAGACCTTGATCTGCTCCTGGCCCACCGGGCCGGAGACCTGCAGCCGGGCGCCGCTGGCCGGATCCGGCACCTGCACGCGCTTGCCGGGGCCGACGAGGGCATCGGTCTGATATTTGTTCGGGAAAAGTTTGACGACGGAGCCGTTCGGCGAGACGTTGATCACCGTGACGTAGCTGTTCTCGGTCGACTGGATGAACAGGCCGACGACTTCGCCGATGGCGTATTTGGCCTCGGCGCGATCGAAGGTGATGCTGACGGGTCCGGTCTGGACCGGCGCTTCGGTCAGTGTGCGTTCGTTCTGCGCCTCGACGGCGGGAACCACCGCAAAGAACGAGAGAAAGGTGGCTGCGGCTAGGATGGCTTTGCGGTTCGACATGGGAAAACCTCCTCTTCGAACAATCTCACACTGTGTTGAAGATGAGAATAGCACTGACCGGCGAAATTGGGATGGCTTTGCCTGTCTTGCTTGAGGGAGGGTTACAAATTATTTGGAACCGGCAAGAAACCGTCCCGGAAAAGACGTGCGCAAGACTCGGGATCGGCATTACCCGCCGTCCGATGTCGTCTTTTTGACTTTGGAATGGAGCTTAGTTCTTGGGTTTCTGCCCGGCTGATTTCAAAATCGAGATCAGGTCGCTCATGCCCTCGGGCGAGGAATTGTAGAGCCAGAGAATATCCGGATTGTCGACCGTGAATTCCTTACCAAGGCCCGAGCCCATGTCGCGGCCTGGCGAGGTCTCGTCTGGCAGCTTGTCCTTTCCCGGCGTCAGCCCCTTGGCTTGTTCATGTTCGGCGATGAGTGCGGCGGCAGCAGCAAAGGCCTTTTCGTCATGCTGGCGGAGCGCCGCCAGCGAGGGGTTGCGGGCCGCCAGCGCGTCTTCCATCGGGCCGGCATGAGCAAGCTGAGACACGTGCAGCGCCAGCAGCAGGCCGATCGACAGGGGTATGAGCCGGGATTTCGTCATCGTCGTCACATCCGTCCTATGGGGCGCCATTCGCGCGACATGCTTACCGACAATAGGGAGAGGCCGGAAGGAAGGCAACGGCGCTCGGTGCCCATCGATTGGGAGGGGTGAAATCGGCTGGCCGCGCAGCGCCCGACATCGGGTCGCGGCACTTGCTCAGAGGATCTTCAGTTGCTGCAGGCTAAGGCGGAGATCGCGCAGCATCTCGCCGAAGATCTCCTCGATCTTGCCCGTCGACCAGACGACCATGGTGCCATAGGGCGAGCGCTTGCGCTGCATGAAGCCCGCCGTCTCGAAATCGATCAGCGTCTTGCGGCAGGTCTCGCTCGACATCACCGCCACGAGGAACCGGGCGAGATTGGACTGGTCGATGGCGCCTGATTTCTCCGCCCAGTTCTGGATCAGCCGCGGCTTGGTGTCGGCGGTAAACATCGAGGCGAGCGCGCGATCCTGCGACAGCCCGAGGCGCTGCAGCTTGGCCGGGTCGCGGGTCAGCGACACCACGTAATCATTGTGCAGATCGGCGAAGCGCTCGATATCCTCGGCCGCGCTGATGCCGAACACCTTCATCGAATAGAGGAACTCGGCCATCAGATAGGTCGGCTCGGAGCGCAGCTGCGCCAGATGCTTGTCGTCGGCGCTTTGCGAGGCGGCGCAGACGCGATCGGAGAAGCCGATCCTTGCGGCGCGCACCTGCTCCAGCAGGCTGATGTCGAGCGCCAGTTCGTCACCGTTCCATTCCAGCATAAGCATTCCCTGCCCGCAAATCTTGGAGACCATGATCTTGTACTATTCCAGGCGCAGATCTCCAAATCGTTTGGAAAGCAACGGCTTGCTGACAAGGCGCATCTATCTTACCATTTCCAAGACTTGACGGTCATAGAGGGCCGAGCCGGCCTGACATCGTCCTGTTCGGGGGTCGAGGACATGCGTAGTCTTGGGTCGCATATTCTGATTGCCGCGGCACTTGCGGTCGCTTCGCCGGTTTTTGCCAAGGACACGACGATTATCGAGCTTCGTAGCGGCGATGGCGGCCGCTCGGTCGGCATCATTTCCGCCAGCGAGGAAGTCGAGGCATCGGGACCTGCGGCGATCACCGTCGGCGACGACGGCACCATCTATATTCTCGACCAGAACAACGGCCGCGTGCTCGCCATCGACGCCGAGCGCTCGCAGGCCGAGCCCCAAATCCTGCCTCTGCCGGAAAATGCGACCCCGGAAGATCTCGCCGTCGTCCACAACGAACTCTACCTCTGGTCTGATGGTGTCGTGCCGCTCGAGCGTGCCACGGAAGCCGATGGAAGGTCGCAGACGCTGCGCGCCGTCGACGGCGGCGATGCCGACGATTACACCCGCTCGGTCTTCGCCTCGATGGGCTCGGTGCCGCCGGGGCCGCTGAACAGCATCGTCGACGAGATCGGCCGCAGCACCAGCCGACCGGCGGCCCGCCCGCCGGTCGTTCAATATGTGCCGAGCCGCGGGCTCGGCGATATCGTCGCCGAGGTTTCGGCTGTAAATGACAAGGCCGAGATCCTGCTGCGGCGCAGCAGCTCGGAGGAGAATTTCCTGTCGCTGCAGCTCACCGCCGAGGGCCGCATCGGCACCGTCGAACTTCTCGACATCGACACGACGGGCCGGCCCTATGCGCTGGTCGAGCTGGTGCCCGCCGATCAGCCGGAGCGCACCGGCATGCTGGTGGCGCGCTTCACGCCGAACGGGGTGGTGGACCGGATCTACGACCTGCCGATCGACCCCGGCACGGTGTTTTCCCGGCGTTTCGTGGCGATCGGCCCGCGCGGCGACGTGCTCTATCTCAAATCGCAGGAAAGCCGGGCGCAGGTGCTGCGGCTCGACGGCCGCGATCCCGGCCGAAAACTCGCCGTCGCGCGGCCGGCAAAACCGCTCAATGCCGGCAAGCCCGGCAAGGCGCCGAAACTGGCGATCGTGCCGAAGTCGCGCAGCGACGTCATCGAGCGGGCGATCGGCTTCGAAACCTTGAACTGGCTGGTGACGTCATCAGCCTATGGCAAGGATCCGGGCCCCGGCTGCATCAACATGAACCGGCTGCGCCGGCCGATCTATCTGATCGGCAAGCGCGGCCAGACGGTGAAGGGCGTTCCCTATTGCTGGGGCTGCAAGACCCGGCTCGAGGATTTCATGGACGGCGTCGAAAAGGGCCAGACCGCCGGCAATGTCTGCACCAAGAGCGCGCCGCAAACCAACATCCTCGGTGTCGACTGCTCCGGCTTCGTCAGCGACGCCTGGGGCCTGAAGATGCATGTCTCGACGCGCGCCATCCCTGATATCACCAAACGCGTCTCCGACCCCTGGTCGATGCGGCCGGGCGACGCGCTGAACAAGCCGGGTTCGCATGTGCTCTTGTTCATGCGCTTCACCGACGACCGCAAGGTCGAGGTGATGGAGGCCTCGCCCAACGCCTGCAAGGGCCGCGTCTGCCGCAACACCTATTCACTCGGCAGCCTGCTGATGCGCGGCTATCAGCCGGTGCGTTTCAAGGGGCTGGATGGGTGAAGGGTGTGAGTGTCGCGCCGGCGGTCCGGTTGGTGCCGGTGGCTGCCCCTCACCCTAACCCTCTCCCCGTAAAACGGGGAGAGGGGACGTGCCCTGTGCGACGTTGGCGAGGGACGGAGAGGCCGCGGCATACCCCCTTCTCCCGTAAAACGGGGGAGAAGGTGCCAGCAGGCGGATGAGGGGCCGACCTCGCAGATATTCTGCCTCCCCTGCGCTATATCCTATGCCTTTTCAGAGGCGTGGCGCTGTCGGCGCCAGACGCCGTTTCGCCATCGCCAGCAGTCCATTTGCGGCGACAGTCTCGGCATAGTCCCGATAGGCGGGATCCTGGCTCAGCATGCGCTCTTCGGCGCGGGCGCGCAGTAGATAGATCAGGCTGACGACCGCCAGCATGCCGGCCCGCGCCAGTCCTTCGGCAAGACCGCTGGCGACGAAGCTCGGGGCCGCAAACAGCCACCAGGAGATGTTCTTGGAGAGATAGGCCGGATGTTTGACGAAGCGGTAGGGGCCCGAGGTGATGATGCCGCGATGGGTCAGGTTGGAAAATCGCGGCCCGAAGGCAATGGTCGCCCAGACGTAGATTATGGCGCAGGACAGCGTGGCAACGCTCCAGACGAAGTAGGCCACCGATCCCTCCCGGATCACGCTTTCCCAACCCGGTCCGGCGCCATAGGGCACGAAGGCCTGTGAAATCGCCGGGAAGAACGGCTCGTAACAGATGAGGCACACGAGCCAGCCGAGCGCCGTTGTCTCCGTCGCCCTGACATGCCATCCGAACAGCTTGAAGGTGGCGATGTAGCCGCCGGCAGCCAGGATAACGTCGAGAAGGAAGACAAGGCGCAGCAAACCTTCGAACCAGGCGGCTGAAAATGCTGGAAACAGCCAGACCGGCCTTTCGGCAAGATCGGAAAGCGCCGCTATGCCGCTGGAAAACATCAGCACGAGGAAGAAGCATTTGATCGTCAGCAGGCGCAATGCGAACAGCACGTCTTCTTCGCGAAAATCCTGCATCAGCACCGCACGCCCGACCTGATGGAGATAATCATCGGGCTCCTCGGCGACGCGATCGGTGACCGCGACGTAGAGAATGGTGGCGCCGGCAAGGGCGATGGAGATGGGAATGGTTGTGTGGCGGGCCTCGATGAACCATTGGACCGCCGACGACTGCGTGAAAAACGGAAAGACGGAACAGGCAATGACGACCACACCCAAAAGCGCGGCGATGCCGACAAGCTTGGTTCCGATGCGCCGGCAATAAGCGGCGGGACACTCTTGCCGCCTCCCCCGCAATGCCCAGGCCCAGCGCGCAGCCGGTGTGCCGTCGACGACGATCCACGCCGCGAGAAGACAGAGGACCGCAAGCGCCATCGCCTTGCCGGGCTCGAGCTCCAGATAGGTCGAGAGCGCAATGCCGACGACAACCCCAATAAGGGTCACAGCTTGAATCACGAAGGATCCTGCCCCTACCAGGACGGGCCGCCGCTCGAAGAGTTGCCGGAGCTAGAAGAACTACCAGAACTCGATGAGCCGCCGCCCATGCCACCGGAACCAGAGCCGGAATTCGAACCGGAGTCATTGCCGGAACGGCCGAAAGATGTTTCATTGCTCTTTGCTACGACCTTCCTCACGGTGGGCGTCGTTTTCCTGGTCGGCGTGGCGTTCGGGGTATTCCTAATCGGCTCTTCACTGGCGAACAGCGTCTTGGCGCCCGGGTCGAACACACAACTCTGTAGAATTGCGGCTGAGCCCGCGATGAAGGTAGAGCACAATAAGACACGGATGATGAGCTTGCTGTTCATGTAGGGCGCCCCCGGATCGCCGTTTCAGAAGAGATCGTACCTCGGATTTCGTTTTACCCATGTCGCCTTGGCGAGCTTGACGAGCCTGTCATCTATCGACTTGGATTTTGGAATTGCCTTTTGCTCCTGAGCTGTCAGCTCGGTGGCAAAGGCGGCTTCTGCGTTCTTCTTCGCGGCATTGGGCAGCCTCTTGAGTTCCGCCAAAGCCTGGTTCTTCGGATCGCCGCTGCCAGGCATGTTGATGGCGGTTGCCAGCGCAAAATAACGCGCCGCCGTCGTCAAGCCGTCAGCGCCGCTGCCTTCTTCCTTCGCCAGAATGGCGCGGTCGAGAGCCCCCCAATAGTCGCCGCGTTCGGCGCCTATCTCAAGCCACTTCACCGCTTCCGTCTTGTCTGCGGCAACGCCAACGCCGTCACGATACATGCGCCCGAGGTTCGTGGGAGCATGAGGCTGTCCGCCTTCTGCGGCCCGCGTGAAAAGGTCAAGTGCCTTTGTAAGATCCTGAGGGGCACCCTTTCCAAAGCGATAGACCAGGGCGAGATTGTTCAGGGAGTAGATGTCGTTGCGTTCAACGCCGGCCTCATAGAAACGAATACCGCGCTCGGGATCGGCTGGGACGTTTACGCCGTTCAGGAAAATATATCCGAGCTCGTTCATCGCATATGTATGGCCGAGGTCGGCGGCCTGCAGCATCATCCGCATGCCCTCTTGCTGATTGGCCTTGGTGCCACGGCCGTAGTAGAGAGCTTTGCCGTAGCTGTGCAGGGCGAACGGATCGCCCTTGGCGGCGCCACCTTTGGCGATCTCGCTGGCCTTGGCTGCATCGCGGGGAACGGAGGCGCCGAACTCGTAAAGGCTCGACAATTCCTGAATCGCCCGGACATGCCCGGCATCCATCGCCTTCTTGATCGTCGCAAAAGCCGTCTTGGTGTCGCGATTGGCAAGTTGAGCGCGGCCGAGCTGGTAGACGAAGCGCGCCACCTCGGGATAGGCCATTATTGCTTCGGTGCACGCCGGCAGCGCCACGTTCGGGTCGATCTCGTTCGGGAGCTTGCCTGCGGTGACGCCCTGCAGGTCGAGGGGGGCGGCGGCGGATGTGTCGCAGGCGTCGAGCGTCGGCTTGAAGGTGACGGTCGCCGGCGCCAGGTCGTCATTGGCGGCTTGCAGCGTCAGGGCGAAAGGCTGGTTTTCGGTGCCGATCTGCGGCTCGTAGGAAAGGCCCGGAAGATCGGCGGCTTCAAGCACATGGCCGAGCCCGATCACCCGGTCTCCGGCGCGCAGCGTGCCCTTGTCGGGCAGGGCCGCGACCTTGAAGGTCATTTCGGCGGCCGATGCCGGAACGACCGGCAGGCTGGCCGCGACGGGGCCGACACCGATCGTCGTGCCGACATCGCGCGGCAGCGTTTTCAGATAGGCATCGGCATCGGCAAGCCGCACTTGCTTTTGCTGTTCGAGCTGGGCGAGCTTGGCACCGGCATCCGCCGAGACGGTGATGGCGACGACGCCCTGTGTTGCCTGACCATAGGGATCGCTGACGGTATAGCCGATCAGGCCGACGGTGCCGGCGGTGACACCCGATGAATCATAGGTGAGCGCCGTCAGCGCCGCGGCCGGCATCTTGGCGCCCTGCTCGACCGGCTTGCCGTCGAAGCTGAGCTTGCCGGTCTGCGGCAGCTGGTTGAGGGTGACGAGCAGCGCCGAGCCGGTCTCGTCATGCGGCGGGGCGATCGTCAGCTTCGTGGCGGCGGCCCCTTCCGGCACGCTCACCTGCTGCATCGCCTCAACGCTCGGCGGCGGCGGCGCCGGAATGAAATAGAAGCTGTCCATCAGCGAGGAGTTTTCCCAGGGGACCTGCTTGCCGTTGGTCATGGCGATCACGTCGCGGCGCACATCGGTCAGCACCTGGCGGATTTCCTTGTTGGGTTCGCTGGCGCGTTTGATGAAGGATTCGGAATAGGGGCTGAGCGCACCGGTACCATCGAGCGCCACCTGGCCCGGTTCGGTGGAAAAGGCGATCAGGCTGCCGAGATCGCTGTCGATGCGGGCAAGGCCGCGGGTGGCGCCGACCGGCTCCAGTTTTTCCGCCATCCAGAATTTCTGGGCGTTGAAGGGATTGTTGCGGCAGGCATCGAGGAAGATCAGTTGCACCCGCGAATTCTGCTTGAGATGGTTGAGGATGAGGTCGAGCGGCATGGTCTGTGTCTCGACGTCATAGGGCGTCTCCAATGTCGCATCGACCGGCACCAGGAAATTCTGCCCGCCCACCTGGATGCCGTGCCCCGAATAATAGATCAGGCCGGCCTCGGCATTGCTGGTCGAACGCAGGAACCGGCGCACCGTATCCTCGAGCCCGATGCGGTCGACATTGACGCCGATCGTCACGTCGAAACCGGCCGCGCGCAGCGTCGTCGCCACCTCTTCGACATCATTGGCGGGATTGGGAAGCGAGGGCAGCGTCTTATAGACCGAGTTGCCGATGACCAGCGCGACGCGGCGGCCGTTTTCCCCTTCCGTCACGGCGGCATATGCGGTGGCCGTCGACAGCAGTATTGCCGCGATGGTCAGCAGATAGGCGCAGAGTCTCCGGATGTGATGAAACTTCGGCATGGCTCGATCGCAAACATTCTATTGTTTAAGTTCAATAAAATTTGCTGGCCTGCTGGTGCTGGGCCCCCTCCGCATTCACCGTTTGAAAATATTCCTCACTGCTAAAAAAAGCAAGCTTCGCCCGCCTCCAAGTGAATTGGAGCAGTCCCGTCAGATTGGAAGCCCGTCGGCTGCGGGAAAGACTGTCGGCGTCAGGAAATCATCCTGCGGCCGGCAGCCGATACGTCGGCGCTGGCGAAGTTTTCTTAAGCAGGAAACGTATAGTTGCTGATCGATGCCGGTTTCATCTCGATCGAGAAGCCCGGCAGGGTGGGCGGCATGTAGGCGGCGTTCTCGATGCGGCAGGGGTCGAGGAAGTGTTCGTGCAGATGATCGACATATTCGATGACGCGGCCTTCCTTGGTGCCGGAGACCGCGACGTAGTCGATCATCGACAGATGCTGCACATATTCGCAGAGGCCGACGCCGCCGGCATGCGGCCAGACCGGCAAGCCGAACTTGGCGGCGATCAGCAGCACGGAGAGAACCTCGTTTAGCCCGCCCATGCGGCAGGAATCGATCTGCACGATGTCGATCGCGCCCTCGGCGATGAACTGCTTGAACATGATGCGGTTCTGGCACATCTCGCCCGTCGCGACCTTCACCGGCGCGATCGCCTGGCGGATCTTACGGTGGCCGGCGACGTCGTCGGGGCTGGTGGGTTCCTCGATGAAGAAGGGCTTGGCCGGGGCAAGCGACTTGACCCAGTCGATCGCCTGGCCGACGTCCCAGACCTGGTTGGCGTCGATCATCAGATAACGGTCGGGACCGATCACCTCGCGGGCGATCCTCAGGCGGCGCATATCGTCTTCCAGGTCGCGGCCGACCTTCATCTTGATATGGTTGAAGCCGGCGTCGATCGCCTCCTTGCAGAGGCGGCGCAGTTTCTCGTCCTCATAACCGAGCCAGCCGGCCGAGGTGGTATAGCAGGCATAACCTTCCTTTTCGAGAATGGCGATGCGTTCGGCCTTGCCCGCTTCGGCGCGCTTGAGGATCTCGACTGCCTCCTCACGGGTCAGCACGTCGGTGAGATAGCGGTAGTCGACGATATCGGCGATCTCTTCAGGCGACATCTCGGCGACCAGCCGCCAGACCGGTTTTCCCGCCTGTTTGGCAAGCAGATCCCAGACGGCGTTGACGACGGCGCCGGTCGCCAGATGGATGGCGCCCTTTTCCGGGCCGATCCAGCGCAGCTGGCTGTCGCTGGTCAGATGCCGCCAGAATTTGCCGGGATGGGCGAGCACCTCGGCAAGCTCGGTGCCGACGACGAGATGGCGCATCGCCTCGATCGCCATGCAGCAGATGTCGTTGCCGCGGCCGATGGTGAAGGTCAGGCCGTGGCCGGCAAGGCCGGGCGCATCGGTATCGAGAATGACATAGGCGGCCGAATAATCCGGATCGGGGTTCATCGCATCCGATCCATCCAGGCTTTGCGAGGTGGGAAAACGGAGATCGAAGACACGAAGGTCGGTGATGCGGGTCATGGTAGTTCTCCCAATTGCAAGAGCCGGATGGCCGGCAGGGCTGCCGGCCGGCTTCCTTGGCTGAAGTTAGATCGTCCAGCCGCCGTCGATGGCGATCGCCTGGCCGGAGGTATAGGTGGCGCCGGCGAGATAGACGGCGAGATCGGCGATCTCTTCCGGCGAGCCGAGCCGGCCCATCGGCTGGCGGGCGATGAAGGCGGCGCGGGCCGCGTCATAATCGCCCTGGGCGCGCATGCGGTCCTGCAGCGACGGGCTTTCCACCGTGCCGGGGCAGATGGCGTTGCAGCGGATGCCGTCAGCGACATAATCGGCGGCGACGGATTTGGTCAGTCCGATGACGGCCGCTTTGGTGACGCCGTAGGCGAAGCGGTTCGGAACGCCCTTGATGCTGGAGGCGACCGAGGCCATGTTGATGATCGACCCGTCCTTGCGCTCCAGCATGCCGGGCAGCACGGCGCGGATGGTGCGGATCATCGCCTTGACGTTGAGGTCGAGGGCAAATTCGAAATCGGCATCCTTCATCTCCAGGATCGAGCCGGCATGAACGAAGCCGGCGCAGTTGAACAGCACGTCGACAGCGCCGATCTCGGCGACGAGAGCCTTGACCGCATCCTCTTCGAGCACATTCAGCTGATGGGTGGAAACGCCGGTTTCCGCTGCAAGCGTTGCCAGCGCGCCGGTATTGATGTCGGTCGCGTGGACCTTGGCGCCGACCGCGGCAAAGGCGATCGCCGTCGCCCGGCCAATGCCCTGGCCGGCGGCGGTGATAAGAACGGTCTTGCCGGAAAGTCTGTTTGTCATGTCACGGGCCTCTTCTGGAATTGTCTGTGCCGAACGATCGAATGCAGTTCATGTCTTAATGCAGTTCATGTCTTGGCGAAGGCTCGGGCATTCACCCGCTTCTAGTTTGCGCGCTGAGACCGCCCTCCGGCAAGATGGCGCTGGCAGCCGGCCGGGTTTCCGCGTGCTATATCTCACCCAACGTAAACTGCATCTTCAGTGATGATTTGTCTGTTTATAGACAAACAGACGATCCGCCAAGGGGCAAGCGCAAACTTTTCCTTTTCGGGCCGCCGTTCTGCGTATATGCAGAATGATATTCACAGGAGGAAGGAATGGAGACCGACGAGTCAGACCGCTACCGCGCTCCTGCGCTCGACAAGGGCCTCGATATCCTGGAATTGCTCGCCGGCGTCGACAGCGGCCTCACCCAGGCCGAGATCGCCAAGCGGCTCGACCGCAGCCCCAACGAATTCTACCGCATGCTCGACCGCCTGGTGCGCCGCGGTTACGTCACCCGGCTCGATGGCGACCGCTATTCGCTGACGCTGAAGCTCTTCGGTCTGGCGCAACTGCACACGCCGGTGCGCCGGCTCGCGTCTTACGCCACGCCGCTGATGCGCGATCTCGCCCAGCGCTCGCGCCAGGCCAATCACCTTGCCGTCTTCGATCGCGGCGCGGCTGTCGTCATCGCCCAGCAGGAGGCGCCGGACTATTGGGGATTCTCGATCCGCATCGGCGCCCATATCAGCCTGTTCGACACCGGTTCGGGGCACGTGCTGCTAGCCTTCCGCAGCCCGGAGGAGCGGGAGATGATGATCTCCGAGCATGTGCGCAGCCGGGCGGAGATAGAACTCGGCCCCGATTTCTACGATCGTCTCGACCAGATCCGCGAGCGCGGCTATGAGATGATGGCAAGCGCCCAGACATCCGGCGTCTATAATCTTTCCGCGCCCGTCCTCGGCCCGGACGGGCGCTGCATCGCCGCCCTCACCTGCCCCTTCATCGCGCTCGTCAATGCGCCGGCGGCGCCCGATATCAGCCAAGCGATCATGCTGGTGCAAAAGACCGCCAACCAGCTTTCGCAGTTGGCCGGGGCCGATGTCGCCAATCCTGTTTGATGGCTGTCCAGTTCGGCACCTCGACGCTGGAGGTCGCCGGTGGCTGCCCCTCATCCGGCTGCCGCCACCGACCGGGCTCGAGCCACGCGTCTCGACCCGTCCTTCGGACCCCCGTAAACGGGGCGAAGGGGATATGCCGCAGCCTCTCGCTCCCTCTCCGACGTCTCGCAGGGCACGTCCCCTCGCCCCGTTTACGGGGAGAGGGTTAGGGTGAGGGGCAGGCCGCACGGCATAGCGCGCTAGGGACAGTCATGGACTGACGACGAAAAATTTCTATTTGAATAATCCATTCACCAGAAATAGGCTGTCGTACAGCCTGTCTTGGAGGAGAAAAGCGTGCTCATCGACACCCATCTGCACATTATCGATCGCGCGGCACTGCCCTATCCCTGGCTTTCGCAGGTGCCCGATCTCGATCATGATTTTCTCTATGAGACCTACGCGGCCGAGGCGCGGCGCTGCGGTATTACCACGGCGCTGCATATGGAGGTCGACGTCGATCCCGCCGCGATGCAGGACGAGACCGACCACATCGCCGGCCTCGCGGGGAAGGAAGGCAGCCTGATTGCCGGCGCCATCGTCTCCTGCCGGCCGGAAGAGGAAGGCTTTGCCGCCTATCTCGAGCGGCAAAAAGCCGATCCCTTCGTCAAGGGGTTCCGCCGCGTGCTGCATGTCGTGCCCGACGACGTGTCGGAAGGTGCCCTGTTTCGCGAAAACATCCGCCGCATCGGCGGCAGCGGCCTGACCTTCGATCTCTGCACATTGCCGCACCAGGCGGGCCGCGTCACAGCCCTCGTCGATCTCGCGCCGGATGTGCAGTTCGTGCTCGATCATTGCGGCGTGCCAGATATTCGCTCCGATGCGTTCGAGCCGTGGAAGGCCGGTTTGTCGGAGATCGCCCGGCGGTCGAACGTCGTCTGCAAGGTCTCCGGTGTGGTTGCTTATGCCGACGCCAGGACATGGACGGCGCAGACGCTGCGGCCCTATATCGAGCATGTGATTGCGAGTTTCGGCTGGGATCGTGTCGTCTGGGGCAGCGACTGGCCGGTCTGCACGCTCGGCGGCGGCCTGTCCACCTGGGTCGCGGCAACCCATGCCGTGCTGTCCGGCAGCAGCGAGGCGGAGCGGGCGAAGCTGCTTTTCGCCAATGCACAGCGCCTTTGGTCGCTTTGACGTCACGAAATCACGTGATGTGCTGTGCCTTGTAAAAGTGCTACTTTGGCATGTCTTTTGCTTCTGTAAGGATGAAGCGACGCAATGTTTCGGTTTGGGACGACTTACCGCCGAGCAATTGCTAGCTTTAACCAACTCAGGTAAAAGTTGTCAGACACGGATTTGGCGAATACTTGTAATCCGGTGTCCTCAGGAGGGAAAAAATGAAAGAAGAACCGCATTCCGTCGACGTTCACGTCGGAAAGACCATCCGTATCCAGCGTCTGCTGAGAAAAGTTTCTCAGACGGAACTAGGCGACCGGGTTGGCGTAACGTTCCAGCAGATCCAGAAATACGAAAAGGGTTCCAATCGCGTTTCCGCCAGCATGCTGGTTGAAATCGCCGGCGCGCTGAAGGTCGATGTCAGGACGTTTTTCGACGATCTGTCGTCCCCCGATACGGCCAACGACAACCCGGCTCCCAGCGAGGAATTCATTATCTCGCGCGAAGGCGTGCTTCTCAATGCGGCGTTCTTTTCGATCAAGAACGAAGCTCTTCGCAAGAAGATCCTGAAACTCGTCCAGGCGATAGCCCACACCGAACAGGTGGAAGGCGAAGCGGCCGAATAAACCAGATCTCCTTCACGCGAATCCAACGGGCCGCATGAGGATATAGCGATCGGGATCAATTCCATCGGGCTCGATGGGGGTTGACCGAGATTGATGTCCATTGATCCGGATTAATGGCGATCGATCAGGATCAGATTCTCGCTGGCGTCCTTCATTGCGATCTTGGCTTTGCTGCCGAGCAGTTTCTCGAGATTGACGTCTAGCTCCCTGTCGGGATCTATGCCGTCCCAATCGATCACGACCTGCAGCAGCGCCATGTTCGTCAGGTGCATCAGATTACGCAGCTGAAGCTTTTCAGCCTCCTCCTTGGCTGCCGACAGCAGCCGGAAGATCCTTGAGTATTCGCTGCCGGTACCTTCGTTGCGTTGTTCAAACATCGTTCCCGCCTCTTTGGCCGTGAAACCCTACGATTCCATCACCACTGCATCTTTCCGCCGGGACCGTTATTCCAGCGTTACAGCAACCGCATTGCGCGTGACTTCGGCGTGCAAGAGCTCCCAATGCGAGGTCGCGGCGAAGCGCCAGTCACGGTTGACGGGCAGGAATTCGTCCCGGCGCAGCCAATCCAGCACCAGCCGGGCGTCGCTGCGCTTGCGCTCGACGCGATGCTGACGGACAGCGGCGAGGATCTGGTCGCGGCGCGGCTTGCGGAAGTGGCACTCGTCGGCGACCTTGGCATAGGTGCGTTCGGAAAAATGCAGGAAACGGCCGGCAAGCAGCAGTTTCTTGCGCTCGCCTGACGAGATCTCGCCATTGGCAAAGAGCGCATCAACGGTCGGCTCGAAATCGACCCATGGCACCGAAAGCGGCAGCCAGCCGAGAGCCTGCGGCGCGTGCACCAGCGCGACGGCCTCGTCGTCGAGCAGCCGCCCGGCCTCGTAATCTTCGAAGATCGAGCCGAGCCCGACCATGCCGAAGGGCGCGCATTCGGCCGCCCGCAGCGCGCCCATGCTGGCGCCGCCGGCAACGGCGACATCATGTTCGAGCGCGAACAGAATTTCCTTGTGCCAGACCGAGGGCAGATCGCCGAAATAACCGTCGACGAGGCCGATGGCGGTGGCGCCGTCGTGAACGGCCTTCAGGATGTCACCGCAGGCGGCCGGCGGCCGGAAGTCGATGCGGGGGGACATGGCGCGCGCAGCAGTGAGATCGCTGCCAAGGCTCGGGCCGACGAACAGCACCTTCATGACTGGAATCCTCTCATGGTGTTGACCGCCCGCATGCCGAGCTGGATGTACTGGCCTGATATATCGACCTCCAGGCCCGGGACGATTACCCTGACGACGGAGACGGGCAGTACCCGATGCGCAAACGGCACGACGACGATCTGCTCGATACCGGTTGCCGCCAGCCGGCCGGCGATATGAGCGATGGTGTCCTGGATCGTCGCAGCGCGGGGATGACGGGCCTGGAAGGCGCGCATCCGGCCGTCGCCCTCGCAGAGCTCGACCACCTGCTGCATCGCCTCGCTGCGGTCGAGCCGCTGATAGATGCGCGGAGAGAAATCGTCGCGGCTGCCGGCAATCGCGGTCAGCCGGCTCTGCGCCGCCTCGGTGATGGCGCGCAGCGCGGCCCGCACGGGGTCGGGGTGGCAGCCGCAGCCGCCGCAGACATGGGCCCAGCGCGCATCGACGCGGTCGGTAAGATTGCCGGGCAGAATGACGGCAAGAAAAGCCGGGACGCCGATATCGGTGGTCATGTCGAGCAGCAGCAGCCGCATGCCGGCGCGGGCGATCCGATCGGTCATGATGTCGATAACCGCATCGCCGAAGGAGGCGGGGTCGATGCGGCTTTCCTTCAGCCGCTGCGGCGATTTCAGCTGGGTCAGGGCCCAGGCGTCGCGCTCCACCAGCTCGCAAAGCCCATGCAGGACCGCTTCGGACGGCGTGTTGCCGGAGGCGAGCCCATCGCTCGACTGCTCGAAACCCGGCGGCCTTTCGCCGCGGTGATCGAGGCCGACGAGCCACCAGGGCACGAAGACGCTGCTGCCGGAAAGAATGTCGAGCCCGGAGCACCAGGGAAGGAGGCCTTTGCCGATCTCGTCGGGCGCGCAGCGTGCGACATTGTCGAGATCGATCATGGCGGCATGTTCCGCCCGCATGCTCTCGACCGTCGCCAGCGTCAGGTCGGCGGGTGGGATTTCGGCGATCCTCGTCTCGATCGCTTCCATGGCGGCCGAGGTCATGGCGGCATCATTGTCGATACCCTTGCCCTGAAAGACCGAGAGCGTATGGCTGTTCGGCCGCGTCGCGAAAGCGACGGGGATGTTGAGGACGTCGAGCGCGGTCAGCAGGCCGACGCGCGTAATGCCGAACTCGCGCAGATGCGGCCTGATGGCCGCAAGTGTCTGCGCCGGCGTGACCGCGCGGTCATGATATTCGCTGACGCCGGCCGACGATCTTTCGAGGTCACCGGCGAGCGTCTCCAGAGCATTTCCGTTTTCCGTCTGGTCACGGAAATGCTCCGTCTCTTTGTTGTCATGCAATCCCGCCCGCAAAACCGCTTCACATTTTTGCTGGAATTGCCCTAAATCGGCAAAAGCGGACATACCGGTCTCGTCCTTTAACGGAACCTCAGTGCATGCGTCAGGCTTTCGAGCGCATTGGCGGAAACGTTGAGTTCGTCCTGTTTCATCGCTGCTCTGGCAGCGGCAGAGAAGCGCAGGGACTGTGTCTGAACTGCGGTGCTTTCAGCATTTGTCTTCATGTTCCATCTCCGATTGGTTGGGCAGCGCGCTGCCGTTAACCATCGAAGGGAAACATTGCCTGCGTCATTTAAGCGTTACAGGCTTCGTTAAAAGGCGGTGTAATCAGGTGAGACCGGCCAGTTGCAGGCCCTTTATCAGCGGTTCGGTAAAGGCGGGATCGCGATCGGGGACGAAATGACGGATGTCCTCGCTGCGGAAATCGGGGAAGTTTTCCAGAACCGTTTTGGCGTAGCTATGGGCCTTGCCCCTATCGCCCGACATGGCATGCGAGGCGGCGAGCAGACGGGCGGTCGCCTGTTTCGTCTTCACTGGTTCCAGCGCCTCGATCGCCTTTTCATACTCTTCGCGCATGAAGTGGATGCCGCCGAGGTTCCAGTAATAATAGTCCGGCGGCAGCGGATTGAGCTTGAAGGCGGCACGGCTGAGCTCCAGCGCCCGGTCGAAATCGCCGTCATGAGAAAGTGCGTCGGAGAAATCGGCGAGGATATCGGCGTCGTTCGGATTGAGATCCTGGGCCTGCTGGAAATATTCCAGGCTTTCGTCGAAGCGGCGGCGATAAAGCGCGACGAAGCCGAGCTCGCGATAGGCCCGGCCGCTGTTCGGGTCGGACTGCTGCGCCTGCCGGGCGGCGCCGTTCGCCTCATCGAGCAGGTCGGTGTCGCGCATGCCACGGATCAGCCATTCCATGCCGAGCGCCCGCGACACGCCGGCATGAGCGGCGGAGAAATGCTCATAGCGATTGAGCGAGGATTTGAACCATTTGCGCGCCTGGCGCAGGTGCTGCAGATCGGTCTGGGCGATCAGCCGCTTGCCTTCCAGGTAAAGGCGATAGGCTGAGGCCGGCGCTTCGCCGATCGGCATCGCCAGCTCGTGGCGCTCGATCGTGTCGGCGAGCGAAGACACGATCCGCCGCGTCAGATGCGCGAAGGATTCGCTGATCTTCTGCATCACCAGCGGCAGTTCCAGCGCCCAGATCACCTCCGATGTCGTCGTCCGCGTCAGCCGGCAGGTGGCAAAGACGTCCTCGTCGCGGCCCTGGATGGTGACATAGACCGCATAGTCGAAGCTGAGGTCGAGCGGGCCGGGCACGGCACGCGCCGGATCGATCGAGCGGCTGAGGATTTCGAGGCTGGTATGCGCCGCGATCACCTTGAAGCCGCGCTGCTGGCTGAGGCCGATGGTGACGTCTTCGAGAAGCGCCCTGCCGACACGCTCCATCAGCGGATCGGTGAAGATGCTTTCCGGCGGCAGGATGATGATGCGCGGCTGGCCGAGCAGACCGGCGAACATGGCTGATGCAGACGGGCGCTCCGGCACGGCTGCCTGCGCCGCCGGGATCACGCCGAGTTCGCGGGCGAGCGCCGTGGTGCTTTCCTCCGGCTCGGTATCGAACTCGTCCTTCAGCTGGCTTTTGCATTTCAGATAGGCCTGGCGAGCCGCAGCCGGATCGTTCATCCTGACATGGGTGCGCATCAGGGCGCGATAGGCCGTCTCGCTGGCGGGGTCGAGTTCCAGCAGGCGCCTGGCAAGCGCCACTTGCTCGTCATCCGACCGGTCATCCGATGTTTCGAGCAGCCGGGTCAGATGGGCCGAGCGCCATTCGTCGATGCGCTGGCGTTCAAAGGTCAGCCAGTCCTCGGCGCCCTGTGTCGGCGATTTGGCGCCTTCCAGCAGTTCGCCGTTCAGCATATCGCTGTCTTCGGGGGCAAGCGGCCCTTTCTGTTTCAGGATGTGAACGTCGACCTCCCAGCCGTCCGCAAGCCCTATATGCGTTCGGGTCGCGGCAAGCAGCGGCGGAAGGTCGGCGGGAATGCTCTGCTCGATGCGCGACAGCAGCTGGCGCAGGCTGCCGGCCCGTTTTTCCGGCAGTTCCGATTGCCAGAGCTGCCGCCTGATGGTTTCGCGGTCGAGTTCGAGATTGGCTTCGGCGGCGAGCATGGCGAGGAGAAAATAAGACTTCTCCGGCAAAGGGAGTTCCCTCCCCGTTGCCAGCAGCCTCGGTCTTCCGAGCAGGCACAGCCTGTTCTTCGACATCAGTCCGGATCTCCGTTGCATCCCGGTTCTCACCCCTGAAAGCCATGGCGCGCAAACGTAGCGGTCGCGAAAACATGTTAGAGCTATAAGAGCGCCGCGCATAGCGGTTTTTGCTATAAAGAGAAGAAGTTTCAGCGAATATTTGCATTTTCGCGTGCCGCTCGCCGAGAAGATGCTTCGCCAACACTTGCCGATTAAGGTGCTGTGGACCTTCTCCGGCGGGGAGTTGTTTGAGCCGCGACTGGCCTTTATAGCCGGCAGAGTAGAACAGGATGATTTTAGGCCGGATCGGAGTAAAATCTGAATCCTGTTCTAAATTAAATAGTTAGAGCATCTGCGCAACCCGTTTCGAGCTTGTTTCCGTCGCGTTCGCCTCGACGAAATCGAGCCCGATATCCAGGACCGGGGCGCTATGCGTCAGCCAGCCGACGGAAATGAGGTCGACGCCGGAAGCGGCGATTGCGGCGGCCGTTGCCGGCGTCACCCGGCCGGAGGCCTCGGTGATCGCCCGGCCGGCGACGATGGCGACGGCTTGGCGCAGCTGATCCGGCGTCATATTGTCGAGCAGAACGGCATCGACGCCGGTCGCCATCGCTTCGCCCAGCTGATCAAGCGTGTCCACTTCGACCTCGATCTTCACCAGATGACCGATGCCGGCCCGCGCTCGGCGGATCGCTTCAGTGACGCCGCCTGCGATGGCGACGTGATTGTCCTTGATCAGCACCGCGTCGTGGAGCGCAAAACGGTGGTTCATGCCGCCGCCGGCCCGCACCGCATATTTTTCCAGTGCCCTCAGCCCCGGCGTCGTCTTGCGGGTGCAGGCAACGGAGGCTTTGGTGCCGCTGATGGCGGCGGCAATCTCAGCCGTGACGGTGGCGATACCGGAGAGATGGCCGAGGAAATTCAGCGCAGTGCGCTCGGCGCTCAGCAGGCCGCGTGAGGGTCCTTCGATGGTGGCAATCACATCGCCCGGCTTGACCGCGTCGCCGTCCTGGCGATGGCGGCGCATGGCGATACCAGGGTCGACGAGGGCGAAGGCGAGTTCGGCCGCATCGAGACCGGCGATGACGCCCGGCTGGCGGGCGGCCATGACGACCGTCGAGCGGTGGTCGTGGGGGATGACCGAGGCCGAGGTGATATCGCCGGCAAGGCCGAGATCCTCGAGCAGGGCTGCGCGGACCAAAGGTTCGACGATCAGGCGCGGAAGCGGGACGAGGTGCATCTCAAGCACTCCTGGCAAGGACATAGGGGGCGCGGGCGATTTCCAGGGCTTGGGAAAGGTGAATGCGGCACCGGTCGGCAGCCGCGAGCTTCAGCGGAAAATCAGTGCGGGCATGGGCGCCGCGCGATTCCAGCCGCAGGCTGGCAGAGACGGCGATCAGCAAGGCGACAATGGCGGGATCGGCTGCAGGCCCGTCGCCTTCGGCAATCGGCAGCAATGCGGCGATCGCGTCCTCAAGGGCGCCGGCATTGCGCAGCACGCCGAGATGGCGCGAGACGATCGGCCGGACGAGCGATGCATCGGCGGGTGCCGGCAGTCTATCGGCAAGGATGGTGCCGACAGCGCGCGCCGGCATGGCTGCGATGTCGCGCGCCGCCCGCATGCCCATCACCGCCGCCTCCAGCAGCGAATTGCTGGCCAGCCGGTTGGCGCCATGCAGGCCGGTCGAACCCGCCTCGCCGGCAATCCAGAGTCCGGCAACCGAGCTGCGGCCATTCGCATCGGTGGCGACGCCACCCATGTGATAGTGAACGGCCGGGCGCACCGGAATGAGATTTTTCGCCGGATCGATGCCGGCCTCGCCGCAAAGGGCCGCGATGACGGGAAAGCGGGTGGCAAAGCGGCCGCCGAGCGCATCGCGGGCATCGAGGAAGACCCGGCCGCCGCGGGCGATTTCGGCGCTGATGGCGCGCGCCACCACGTCGCGCGGCGCAAGCTCGGCGCCCGGGACGCGGGCCATGAAGCGGTCGCCGCGTTCGTTGACAAGCAGAGCCCCCTCGCCGCGCACCGCTTCGCTGACCAGCGCCAACGGCCTGCGGCGGGAATCGAGCGCCGTCGGATGGAACTGGACGAATTCCATGTCGGTGAGATCGGCGCCCGCCCTTGCCGCGAGCGCGATGCCCTGGCCGAAATTGCCCATCGGATTGGTGGTCGCGTCGTAAAGCCCGCCGATGCCGCCAGTGGCGAGCACCAGTTCCGATGTCGGCAGGATGGCGGCGCCGTTGGCGGTTGCGCAGAGCAGGCCGGCGACGTTCTCGCCGTCCATCAAAATCCGCCGCGCCTCGAAACCTTCGAGCACTGATATGGCCGGCGTCTGCTGCACTGCCCGCACCAGCGCGGCGATGATCGCGGCCCCGGAGCCGTCGCCTTCGGCATGGACGATGCGGCGGCGGCTATGGGCGGCTTCCAGCCCGAGCGAGAGCCCGCCCTTATCATTGCGGTCGAAACGCACGCCGGCTTGCTCCAGCGCGGCGATCGCCGCCGGCGCTTCGGCAATGATGCCGGCGGCAACCGTGGGATCGCAGAGCCCGTCACCGGCGGCAAGCGTGTCGGCAAGGTGCAGTTCGGCGCTGTCGTCGGCGCCCATGCTGGCGGCGATGCCGCCCTGCGCCCAGGCGCTCGACGTCTCCGTGCCAAGGGCGGCGCGGGTGACGATGACGGAGGGTTTGGGCGCCAGCGTCAGCGCGGTCATCAGCCCGGCAAGGCCGCTGCCGACGATCACCGTGCGGCCGGCGAGATTGTGGAGAATCTCGGTCATATCGCCAGCATCCTTTCGACGGCGCGGCGCGCGGCCACGGCAATCGCCGGATCGACCGTCACCTCGTGACGGTTTTCCTCGAGCGCCGAACGGATATTGGCAAGGGTGATCCGCTTCATATGCGGGCAGAGATTGCAGGGCCGAATGAATTCGACATCGGGATGGTGCACGGCGACATTGTCGCTCATCGAGCATTCGGTGAGCAGCACGACGCGCGCCGGCTTCCGGCTGCCGACATAATCCGACATGACGGCGGTCGAGCCGGCGAAATCGGCTTCGGCCACCACGTCGGGCGGGCATTCGGGATGGGCGAGCACCGTCACGCCGGGATGGTTTTCGCGCAGCTGGCGCACGTCGTCGGCAGTGAAGAGCTCATGCACCTCGCAATGGCCGTGCCAGGCGATGATCTCGACATCGGTCTCGCGGGCGACGTTGCGCGCCAGATATTCGTCCGGGATCATCAGCACTTTGGGTACGCCGAGCGATTCCACCACCTGCTTGGCATTGCCCGAGGTGCAGCAGATGTCGGAGGCGGCCTTCACCGCGGCCGAGGTGTTGACATAGGTGATGATGGGGACGCCGGGATGGGCCTGGCGCAACAGGGCGATATCTTCAGGCGTGATCGAATCCGCCAGCGAACAGCCGGCGCCGAGATCCGGGATCAGCACGGTTTTCTCGGGATTCAGCAGCTTGGCGGTCTCGGCCATGAAATGCACGCCGGCCAGCACGATGACATCGGCATCGACCTCGATCGCCTTGCGGGCAAGCGCCAGGCTGTCGCCGACGATATCGGCGACGCCGTGGAAGATTTCCGGCGTCTGGTAATTATGCGCAAGAATGACGGCGTTGCGGCGGCGCTTGAGCTCGAGGATGGCGTCGACATCGCTCTCGAACGACATCCATTCGGCTTTGGGGATGACGCGGCTGACGCGCTCATAGAGCGAGGATGCGGAAACAGGGTGATTCATGACCGGCTCCTTATTATGCTCTATTTGAGCATATCATGGGCAAATAGATATTCTCACCATGAGTATATGTCAATTGCGGGAGAGCGGTAATTTCGTTCCGGCGAGTGCCCGTTCCTCGAGCACCGTATGGCGGAAGCGGAAGAGCTTGGCCGGCCGGCCGCCCGTTTCGCTTTCCGTGCCGCCGGTTTCCTCGACCAGTTCCTGCTGTTCGATCAGGCGGCGGAAATTCTGCTTGTGTAGCGTCAGCCCCGCCAAGGCCTCGATGGTGCGCTGCAGCCGCAAAAGCGTGAAACTGTCCGGCATCAGCTCGAAGACGACGGGGCGGTATTTGATCTTGGCGCGCAGCCTGGCGATGCCGGTCGCCAGAATCCGACGGTGATCGGCAAACATCGCCCGGCCGAGGTTGGCTTCGGCGGCACATCCGGCTTCGGCGACGAGCCCGGCTTCATAGAGCAGTTCGTAGCGCTGCAGCGCCAGATCCTCGTTCCAGCCGCCGCCATCGAGACCGAAGGTGAAATCCGCCCGGCGATGGCGATAGTCGCGCCTGAAAGGATCGGCATCGGCCCAGTTCCTCAGGCGCGTGATGATCTCATCCAGCACGGCGGGGCGGCCCTGCCGATGGTCTTCCCAGGGAAAATAGTCGTACCAGCCGTGCCATCCCGGCCGGCCGGCGCCCGACTGCTCGTTGACGAGGCCGAGATAGCTGATCGAGATCGTCCGCCCGCCCGGAATGTCGTTGTTCCGGTCGCGGTCGGCGAAAGTATAGAGCTGTTCGAGATAACCGACGGGATGTTCGGTCTGCTCCTGCACCCATTCGCGCAGGCCCGATTGCAGGGTGCGATGGCCCATTTCGAAAGGGCCTGACGGCAGCGCATTGCCGGAGCGGATGGTCATCACACGCGGCTCGTCCCCCGTCACCGCGACGAGCACCGCAATCAATTCCGCATGCGCAAAGCCGATCGTCACAGGGGACCGAATACTCCGTTCCGAATGGGTCATTCCTGACACAGGCGGGGACGGAAGCCAATGGAGCGGAAGCCACTTCGCGGGCCTTCCACATCTCTCTTGTCTCTTGTGAAGATGCCTTTCGCTCGCGCTCAAGGCGTTCGTCGCGGGCGCTCCTCACCCCCTCATCTGCCCTGACGGGCATCTTCTCCCCGCTGGGGAGAAGGGGGAGCAAGCCGCACGGTCCTCATTCCCACATCCAAGCTTTCAAGAGGGGGGAGAGGCCGCCACACCCTCTTCTCCCCAGCGGGGAGAAGATGCCGGCAGGCAGATGAGGGGGTGAGCGAAGCGAATGCGCTGAGCGTAAGCGAAGGCAAAGAACAGGCGCGCACTTGCTCTCAACCATTCCCCGTCTCGCTCTCCAGCCGATCCAGGAAAGCCTTCAATTCCGCCTCGTCGATGCCAACCAGATGGCTCTTTTGCGGATAGGCGCCGGTGCGGACATCCTCGGCGAATTCGGTGAAGGCGGCGATGCGTTCGCGCTGCAGCCGGTCGTGTTCGGCGGCGAAGTTGCGGTAGACCTTGGCGTGGCGCGGATAATGGTCACGATTGGCGCCGAGTACGTCGTCGGCGAAGAGATATTGGGCGTCGCAGCCGCTGCCGGCGCCCATGGAGATCATCAGCATCGAGGTGTTGCTGCTGATGGCGGCGGCGACATCGCCCGGCACGACTTCGATTTCGGCGGCGAAGGCGCCGGCCTCTTCCAGCGCCTTGGTCTGCCGCCAGATTTCGGCCGCACTGGCCGCGGTCTTGCCGACGGCACGAAAGCCGCCGGTCCAGGTCGCCTTCGACGGGATCAGTCCGAGATGGCCGCAGACCGGGATGCCCTCATCACGCATGCGCCGGATCGTCTGCAGGCTGGCGGCGCAATAGACCGCGTCGCCGCCGGCCTTCAGTGCCGCAAAGGCGGCGCGGAGATAATCTTCCGCCGAGACATGATCGCCATATTCGAGGCCGGGGATGGCAAAGGGCGTCGGCGCGATTTCGCGAAAGACCGGGCCGAGCAGCGAGGGCGGCACCGAGACGATGTCGATCCCTGCCTTTTCGGCCGCTTCGGCCTCCTCCAGCGAGGTGACGCGCAGCATGGTGAGCTGGCGCTTGCCTTTTACCGCCAGCAGGTCGGCAACGGTGGCGCGCTTATGTTTCTTCATTGTCAATTCCTGTGAGTACAACGGGTGAATATATCGGGCGGCTCAGGCGGCCAGCAGAGATTTCAGTTTGACGTCATTGGCTCGCAGCGCCGCCGGATCCGGATGCGCACCTGCTGCGATCAGCATTTCGGCGAGGCGGATGTCGCGCGCCACCGCGTTGCCCGGTCCGATGCCGCTCGCGGCGATCAATCGTCCGTCGGCGTCGAGATGGAACAGAATGAAGGCGCCCGCCCCGAGGTCGCGGCGCTGATGCGTGGCCGCCCCTTCGGCAAGGCCTGCTATCTGCAGCGTCATGTCGTATTGATCCGACCAGAACCACGGCACGGCGGAAACGGCTTGGTCGAGACCGAGCATGTTGGCCGCGGCCAATGTGCCCTGCTCCTGGGCGTTGCGCCAGGATTCGAGCCGCACCCGCCGGCCGCCATAAATCGCCAGCGGAAAGGAGCAGCAGTCGCCGGCGGCAAAAACATCTGGCGCCGAGGTCTGGAGATAGCGGTCGACGGCGATGCCGTTTTCGATCGTCAGGCCCGCCCTTTCGGCGATCTCGACATTCGGCCGGGCGCCGATGCCGACAAGGGCGAGATCGGCCTCGATCCTCTCGCCGCCCGACAATCTGATTATGGCTTTTCCGCCTTCCTCGTTCAGGCTCTCGATCGAGACGCCGCAGCGGATATCGACACCCTCGGCGCGGTGGCGCTCGGTCAGCAGGTGTGCGATTTCCTCAGGCACGCCGCGCTTCAGCACGCGTTCCAGCCCCTCGATGACGGTGACCTCGGCACCGAGCAGGCGGGCGGTCGCCGCCAGTTCCAGGCCGATGAAGCCGCCGCCGATGATAGCGATATGCTTCCCCAGCTTCATCACATCGCGCAGTGCCGCAGCGTCATGATGCGTCCTCAGCGCGCGAATATGGGCGCTACTTTCAGGCGCGCCGGGAAACCAACGCGCGGCGGCACCCGTTGCCAGCAGAAGCTTGTCATAGGAAAGCGTCGCCCCGTCGGAAAAGGTGACGGTCCTGGATGCCGTGTCGAAATCCCTGGCTTCCAGGCCGGTCAGCAGCCGGACGCCGCTGTCGGCGTATTTCTCCGCCGCAGCGATGAATTTCGGATCGCCTGCATCGGCACCCGCCTTCGAAAGCGGCGGCCGTTCATAGGGATGAAGGGGCTCGGCACCGACAAGCGTTATGTCGCCGTCAAAACCTTTTTCCCGCAGGGCGAAAGCGGCGCGCGCACCGCATTCGCCCGCCCCCAGGATAACGAAATGGGCCATGACAGCCTCCTCAGATCGCGATGAAGACGGCGCCGCCTTCGACCTTCACGGGATAGGTCTTGAGATTGACGCAGACCGGTGCGCCTTTGGCTTCGCCTGTCTTGTAGTTGAAGCGGCCGTTATGTTTCGGGCATTCGATGATCTCCTCCATGACAAGCCCGTCGGCGAGATGGATATGTTCATGCGTGCAGAGCCCGTCGGTGGCGTAGAATTCGTCGTCGGGGCTGCGGTAGACCGCAAAGGTGCGCCCGCCATGATCGAAGCGGATGACATCCTCTTCGTCGATCTCATCCTTGCCGCAGACTTCGATCCAATTTCCGCTCATCTTATCCTCCCTCGATCGTGATTATTGCGCGGCCGGAGCCAGCTCGTTGTGGAACTCTTCGCGATAGGGCCGCGCGGTGGCCGGCAGCTCGCGTTTCAGGAAATAATCCTCGTTGCGCAGCTGCCGCAGGAAGGCCGGGATCATCTCGCGATAGCCCGACCAGATCGACGGATTCGGCGCCGGCAGGTCGTGTTTGATCATCGCGTGCAGCCTCGGAAGCGCGTGGTAGGGCACCATCGGGAACATGTGATGTTCGACGTGGTAGTTCATGTTCCAGTAAATGAAGCGGCTGATCGGGTTCATATAGACCGTACGGCTGTTCAGCCGGTGGTCGATGACGTTGTCGGCAAGGCCGCCATGCTGCAGCAATCCGGTCAGCACATGGTGCCAGGCGCCGTAGAGGCGGGGCAGGCCGATCAACATCAGCGGCAGGATCGAACCCATGACGAGTGCTGCGGCGATCGTGGCGAGAAAGATCGCCAGCCAGATGCGGGCGATGCGGATCGCCTTCGGCTGCTCCATCTCCGGAATGAAGGTCTTCTCAGCCGCGCTGACGACGCCGAAGGCATTGCGCGACATGTCGACGATCGCATGCCAGACATCGAGGATGCCGAGGAAATTGAGGACCAGCCGGACGAGATCGGGCGGCCGCATGACGGCGATCTCGGGATCGCGGCCGACGATAACGGTATCGGTGTGGTGGCGTGTGTGGCTCCAGCGCCAGGTCACCGGGTTGCGCATGATCATGAAGCAGGCGATCTGGTAGACGGCGTCGTTCATCCAGCGCGTCTTGAAGGCGGTGCCGTGGCCGCATTCGTGCCAGCGGCTGTCGGAGGCCGAGCCATAGAGCACGCCATAGGCAAGGAAGAAGGGCAGCGCGACCCACGAGCCCCAGAAATAGACGCCGAGCCCAGCCAAGACCAGCATGCTGCCGAGCCAGATAACCGTGTCACGGATACCAGGGGCATCCGAACGCTGCATCAGCGCCTTCATTTCCTTGCGCGGAATTTCCGTGTGGTACCATTGCGCTGCCGCCAGCCCCGTCTCGACAGCGGTGCGGCCGCTTTCGCCGAGCAGGTCGTAGTCTCGTTTCTTTGCCTGGATCGTCATCATCCGCCTCCCGTTATGCCATGCTTGGGAGGATAGGTTGACTTTGTAAGGCGCTCAATGCAGGCTTGATATAATCTATCAAAAGCCATCAGAAATGGCTTGCATTCATGATCGAATCTATCAGGAACGCCGATGCGCCGTCCGACCATCTCCGATCTCGCCCGTGCCTCGGGCGTCAGTGTTGCCACCGTCGACCGGGTGCTCAACGGTCGCCACCGCGTGCGCGAGGAAACCGCGCGGCGGGTTTATGACGCGGCCCAGTCGATCGGCTACCATGCCGTCGGCCTCATCCGGCAACGCGTCTTCGAGGATCTGCCGCAATACAAGCTGGCGTTCCTGCTGCAAAAGCCGATGCAGCCCTTCTATCAGGCTTTTGCTCGCGAGATCGAAGTGGCGGCGCGCGCCGTGACCACCGCCCGTGTCCAGATCCAGATCGACTATCCCTCCGCTTCGACACCGGCGGCGATCGTCGAGAAGCTCAGGGCCCTCGGCGCCCGCAATCAGGCCATCGCTCTCGTCGCTCCAGACTATCCTGCGGTGACGGCGGCAATTGAAGAACTGAGGGAAAGAGACATTCCCGTCTTTTCGCTGCTTTCCGACTTCGCCTCAGGGGTGCGCAATGCCTATATTGGCGTCAACAATCGCAAGGTCGGCCGCACCGCCGCCTGGGTGATTGCCAAGACTGCCCGTGTGCCGGGCAAGGTCGCCTGCTTCGTCGGCAGCCACCGTTTTCACGGACATGAGCTGCGTGAGATCGGTTTTCGTTCCTATTTTCGTGAAAACGCGCCGGAATTCGACGTCATCGATACATTGATCAACCTGGATACTCCCGAAATAACCCATGAGGCGACGCTGACGCTGCTGCAGAAGCATCCCGATCTCATCGGCCTTTATGTCTGCGGCGGCGGTATGGAGGGCGCGATCTCGGCGATCCGTGAGGAAAGTCTCGCCGGCAAGATCGTCCTCGTGGTCAACGAGCTGACGCCCGACAGCAAAGCCGGGCTTGCCGACGATATCGTCGCCATGGCGATCGGCACCCCCCTGCCCGCACTGTGCAAAGAGCTGATAGGGCTAATGACGAGTGCGATCGAAAACCGCGAAACGGCTGTTCCCGGCCAGTTCTTCCTGCCCTTCGATATCCATATTTCGGAGAACATCTGAGAAATGATGGAATTCTATCATTTCGGCTGAAATTCTTTCAGCAATGAGAGCGGGCGGCAGCGATGGCCGATGGATTGCCACGGGAATTTCGATAGAGATTCGCGGGCCCATTCACGAGGAACCGCTCCGCTTATGCCGCGGAGACGAGGAGGAACTATCCGTCATGACTTCCATCCGCTTTGCGCTCAACCATATGGCCGCGCCGTCGCTCGCCATCGATGATTTCTTCGCGCTGACAAAGTCACTCGGCATCGACGCGGTCGAGATCCGCAACGACCTTTCCGGCAACGCCATTCTCGACGGCACCAAACCGGAGACAATCAAGCAGGCTGCCGACCGCCACGGGCTGACGATCATCTCGATCAACGCGCTGCAGCGTTTCAACGAGTGGAATGCCGCAAGGGCCGCTGAAGCGCAGGAACTGATCGACTATGCCAGCGCCTGCGGCGCCAAGGCGCTCGTCCTTGTTCCGAAGAACGACGGTACCGGCTGCGCCGACGGCGAACGCCAGGCCAATCTGCGCCAGTCGCTGACGGCGCTGAAGCCGATGCTCGAGAAAGCCGGCATTATCGGCCTCGTCGAGCCGCTCGGCTTCGAGATTTGCTCGCTGCGTTCGAAGACCGAGGCGGCCGAGGCAATCAAAGAACTCGGCGCGCAATCGACTTTCAAGCTCGTCCACGACACCTTCCACCATCACCTTGCGGGCGAAGCCGCGACCTTCCCGGAGCTTGCCGGCCTCGTCCACATTTCCGGCGTCAGCGACCCCTCTGTTTCCGTTGCCGATATGCGCGATTCCCACCGCGTGCTCGTCGATGGCGACGACCGGCTCGACAATGCCGGGCAGATCAAGGCGCTGCTGCAGGCGGGCTACCAGGGTCCGTTTTCCTTCGAGCCATTCGCAGCCGAAGTGCATGCGGTCAAAGACCCGGCCGGTGCGCTTCGCGCCAGCATGGAGTATTTGTCCGCGCGGGTTTGAGACAAAGTCCTCCGTCATGCTCGGCCTTGTGCCGAGCATCTAACCACTGCAATTGCTCTGACAGGAAAACTTTTGTTTTCAGGTGCTTAATTGGAGTTGGGCAGATCCTCGGCACAAGGCCGAGGATGACGTCGCGGGGTTTTTCAATGCTTGTCCACAACGGAGGGCGAGCACGCTCATCGTTTGATCTTCGAGGGCCGCGGCACCAGCGCGGCCAATCTTTGAAATTATTCCCGGCCTCGGAACCGGCGCTGATAGGCGGGGTCGTAGAGCGAGCTCTCGCGAAAATCCTCTGCCGCAAGCGACGGGCCGACAAAGATGATCGCCGTGCGTTCGATCGGTTCGGCCGCAACCTTCGCCTCGATATTTGAGAGCGTGCCGCGCAGGATGCGCTCGTCCGGCCAGGAGGCCTTGACGACGATGGCGACCGGGCAATCGGCGCCGTAAAGCGGCGTCAATTCCTCCACGACCTGCTTCAGCGCGTGGATCGCCAGATGGATCGCCAGTGTGGCGCCCGTTGCGCCGAATTTGGCGAGCGTCTCGTCGTTCGGCATCGGTGACGCCCGGCCGGAAACGCGAGTGAGCACCAGGCTCTGGGCCACTGATGGGATCGTCAGCTCACGCCCGAGCGCCGAGGCGGCCGCGGCAAAGGCCGGAACACCCGGTGTCATCGTATAGGCGATGCCGTGTTTTTCAAGCCGGCGCACCTGCTCGGCAACCGCGCTCCAGACCGAGAGATCGCCGGAATGCAGCCGGGCCACATCCTGGCCGGCGGCAGCGGCGCTGAGATATTCCGCCTCGATTTCGTCGAGCGACATCGGCGCGGTATCGACGATACGTGCATCCGCCGGGCAATATTGCAGCAGTTCCGTCGAGACGATCGAGCCGGCATAGAGGCAGACCGGGCATTGGCCGATGAGATCGCGGCCACGCACTGTGATCAAATCCGCAGCCCCAGGCCCCGCGCCGATGAAATGCACCGTCATTGCGTCATCCTTTCGTCCAGCGCCATTGGGTCACCGGCATGGCCGGCCGCCAGCCGCTCATGTTGCCGACAGACCCCGCGCGCGATATTTCGATCCGTGTCAGCGAGCCGCCGCGTTTTGCGTGTTCTGAGAGCAGCACGCCTTCCATCTCCAGCGTCACGGCATTGGCGACGAGCCGCCCTTCCCGCTTCAGCGCGGCGATCGCTGCATCGATGACGCCGGGTTCGCTGCCGCCGCCACCGAGGAAGATCGCATCCGGCTCCGGCAGGCCGGCCAGCGCGCCGGGCGCTGCGCCTTCGACAACGGCGAGATGCGGCACGCCGAAGGCGGATGCGTTGCGCGCGACGCGCGCGGCCCGCTCCGGCGACTGCTCGATGGCGATTGCCTTCAGCGATGGATTGGCCAGCATCCATTCGATGCCGATCGATCCCGAGCCCGCACCGATATCCCAGAGCAGTTCACCATGGCGCGGCGCGAGCGCGGACAGCGTCATCGCCCGGATTTCGCGTTTGGTGATCTGTCCGTCATGCTCGAACAGCGCGTCTTCGAGCCCGGCGGCGAAAGGCAGAATGCGCGCCCCCTCCCCTGCCGCGATTTGCAGGGCGCAGACGTTGAGGGAATCGATGTCCGTGAGGTCGAAATCCGCGGCCAGGGCTTGCCTTCGCCGTTCCCGTGCGCCGCCCAGCGCCTCGAGCACGGTAAGCTGCGACTGACCGAAACCATCGGCGGCAAGCAGCGCAGCCAACTCACCCGGGCCCCTCTCGTCCGAAGTCAGCGCGATGATGCGCCGCCCGGCGTGCAGATGCGGCTTGATCAGGTCGATCGGTCTGCCATGCAGCGAAATCGCCGCGACGTCCTGCAGCGGCCAGCCGAGACGCGAGGAGGCGAGGCTGAAGGCCGATGGCGCCGGGATGGTGCGCATTTCTTCCGCCGCCACATGGCGGGAAAGCGTTGCACCGACGCCGTAGAGAAACGGGTCGCCGGAGGCGAGCACGACGACGGGCGTGCCGCGCCTCTGGAGAATGGCATCGACCGAATGCGCGAACGGGCTCTGCCAGGAAAACCTTTCGCCTGTGATCAGCGACGCGGCAAGCGCATGGTGCCGTGTTCCCCCGAAGACGGCAGGCGCGGTGGCGATCAGCCGCCTCGCCTCTTCGCCGAGCCCTTCTGGACCATCTTCGCCGATGCCGATAATAGTCAGCCAGCGCGGGCCGGAAGCAGGAGAGAGATCAGACATGGGAAGACCTCGCATTCTGATCCTCGGCGGCACGGGCGAGGCACGGCTGCTGGCCGAAGCGCTGGCGGCACGGGGAAACTGCGATATTCTTCTGTCGCTTGCTGGGCGTACCGAAAAACCGGCCGCGCAGCCGGTTCCGGTCCGCATCGGCGGGTTCGGTGGTGCTGTCGCGCTCGCCGATTTCCTGAAGGCGGGTGGCTATGGTCTGCTGATCGATGCCACGCATCCCTTCGCCGAGCGCATTTCCGCCAATGCCGCCTTTGCGGCCGAGGCCACTGGCATAGCTGCGATCGCTCTTCGCCGTCCCGAGTGGCAATGCCTGCCGGGCGATCGCTGGTGTGATGTGCGGAGCATTCCCGCCGCCATCGAAGCGCTCGGCCCCTCCCCTCGCCGGGTCTTCCTGGCGACCGGTCGGCAGGGTGCGCATCATGCAGAAGCGGCGCCGCAACATTTCTATCTCATCCGCAGCGTCGATCCCATCGAGCCGCCGCTGGCGATTGCCAATGTCGACTATCTCCTCGATCGCGGTCCGTTCACCGTGGAAGGCGAATGCGCTTTGCTGAAGCAGCACCGCATCGACGCCGTCATTGCCAAGAACAGCGGTGGCGCCGCCACCTATGCGAAGATCGAAGCGGCCCGCCTGCTTGGCATCGAGGTGATGATGGTGGCGCGCGCAGCGGCATCCACAATCAAAACGGTCGGAACTGTCAAGGCGGCGCTGACGGCGGTCGATCACCTCTTCCCCCCCGCCATGAAGCGCGGCGTATAAACGAGATCCAGCCGGCCGGGCCGCGCCACGATCCGGGTTTCGGCCGATCCGATGATGACGCAGGTCGCCATATCGGCCATCGACGCATCCGCCTGCGACAGCGGCTGCACCGCGATGCGTTCGTCCGGCCGTCCGGCCGCCCGGCCGAAAATGACCGGTGTCGCTGCCGGCAGATGGTTGCGCAACAGCTTGAAGGCTTCGCCGAGTTGCCAGGGCCGCGCCCGGCTGATCGGGTTATAAAGGGCGATGACGAAGCCTGCCCTGGCCGCCAATTCGAGACGGTTTTCTATTATATCCCAAGGCTTTAGATTGTCGGAGAGCGAGATGGCGCAGAAGTCGTGGCCAAGCGGGGCGCCTGCTCTTGCCGCCACCGCCAGCATCGCGGTGATGCCGGGCAGGATAGTGAGATCGACGGCCCGCCAGGCTGCCGGCCCGTTGTCGACCGCCTCGCAGACGGCGGCCGCCATGGCGAAGACGCCGGGATCGCCGCCGGAGACGACGCAGACCTTGGCGCCATCCGCTGCCATCGAAAGGGCCGCCCCTGCCCTGTCGAGTTCTTCGCGATTGTCCGAGGCATGCCGCAGCTGATCGTCGCGAAGCTGCAGCCGGTCGAGATAGGGGCCGTAACCGAAGAAATCCGTTGCCGCCTCGACGGCGGCCAGCGCTTCCGGCGTCATCTGCTCGGGATTGCCGGGACCGGTGCCGATCACGAAAAGCCGGCCGCTCATCGGCTGTTCTCCCAGCCAGGCACAAGGACCAGCGAAAAATACGGCGCATCGCCGTCAGCTCTGTCGACGAGCTTTTCCATCGCCGCATTCGCCATGGTGCCGCGCTCGACATAGACGGCTTCCGTAAGCCGGCCGGCCGCCGCCAAGGCCCGGCGGATCTTCGGCAGATTGCGGCCGACCTTCATAATGACGGCGGCCTGCGTATCGGCAAGGCGGCGCGTCAGCTCGGCCTCGGCCATCGTACCGGGCAGTACGGAAAGCACGTCGTCACCCTGGACGATCGGCATGCCCGCCAGCGACCAGCAGCCGGACATGGCGCTGATGCCAGGGATCACCTCCGTTGGGTAGCGCTGGGAAAGCCTGACATGCAGGTGCATATAGGAACCGTAGAACAGCGGATCGCCTTCGCTGAGCACGGCGACGGTCAGCCCGGCATCGAGCTGGCCGGCGACGGCTTTCGCAGACCGGTCGTAAAATTCAGTGATCAGGCTCTGGTAACGCTCGTCGTTCTTATCGATCTCGGTAGTGACGGGATAATAGAGCGGCAGCAGCGTCACGCCGGATTTCAGCAGTGGCTCGACGATCGCCTTGCCGTTGCCGCCCCTGCCCTGCTTGGCGAAATAGGCGATGACGTCGGCGCCTTCGATGGCGCGGACGGCTTTGAGGGTCAGAAGCTCCGGGTCGCCAGGACCGGTGCCGACGCCGATGAGACGGCCTGTTGTCGTCATAGGCCCGGCCTCGCCAGCGCATTGAGGGCGGCCGCCGTCATGGCGCTGCCGCCGAGCCGGCCGCGCACGATGGCAAAGGGTACGCCATAGGAATTCTCCGCCAGCGCGTCCTTCGATTCCGCCGCGCCGACGAAGCCAACGGGCATGCCGAGGATGGCTGCGGGTTTCGGGGCGCCGTCGCGCAGGAGTTCGAGCAGATGGAAGAGCGCGGTCGGCGCATTGCCGATCGCGACAACGCTTCCGCCGAGCCGATCGAGCCAGAGATGCATGGCCGCAGCCGAGCGGGTATTGCCGATCTCGCGCGCCAGTTCCGGCGTGGCGGGATCGCGCAGCGTGCAGATCACCTCGTTCAGCGCCGGCAGCCGTGCCCGGGTCACGCCCTGGGATACCATTTCCGCGTCGCAGAAGATCGGCGCCCCGGCTCTCAGCGCGTCGCGCGCGGCGCTGACGACATCGGCGGAGAACACAAAATGCTCCGCCGCCTCGACCAGCCCGCATGCATGGATCATGCGCACGGCGATATCGGCCTGATCTTCGGTGAAGCGCGAAAGATCGGCTTCGGCGCGGATGATCGCAAAGGAACGCTCGTAGATCGCGTCGCCGCTGCGGATATAATCGTAGTCTGGCATTCTTATTCCTGTCGCAGCGCCTTCGAAACGCCGGTTGCGCCAAGCCGTGTAAGGCAGGCGGCAGCCGATTCGCCAGCGCCTCTGTTGTCTTCGATGGACCGGGCGAGCCTCTCTATAGCGAAATCGATCCGACCGCCAGCGATCCGTTCGTCCGGTCGATCCGCGGCACGCCCGTTGAGGATGAGGTCATAACCTTCAGCCGTGCCTGTCAGCGTCAGCGCCGGCCGGGCATGCGCGCAGCCTTTGGCGCAGCCGGAGAGATGCAGCGTCAGCGAACCGTCGAAGAGCGCGGGTGCGGCGGTCAGGATGCGGCGCGCCAAGCCGCGTGTCTCGTAGAAGGCGGACCCGCAGGCGCCGGCGCCGGCGCAGGCGGCGATATGCTCGGCTTTCTCGCCGGATTGGGCGTTGAAGCCGTATTGGGCCGCCGCGGCTTGCACGGCCGGTGCCGTATCCGCCGCAAGCCCGAGCAGGAAGAAACCGCGGCCGGGCGCGAGTCGGATCTCCGCTGCGCCATGGGCCATGGCCAGATCGAGCAGGGCGATCAGATCGACCGCGCGCATCTGACCGAATTCCGGCCGGACGCCGAGCACGGTTTTGCCGTCCGCCAATCTGCGCAGGCCTGCCAGCGGTATCTTCTCCGCGCCGGACGGAATGGATCGGAGCTCGCTCAAGGCGGGAAAACGCGCCCGCAAAAGCGCTGGATCGATATCCCGTGCCCGGCTGCCCGGCCCGAGCATTGTCAGCAGGCTTAAAACCTCGCCCACGGCCGAGACCGCCACTTCGGCAGGACCGATCGCGACCGGTGTTGCGGTCGCACCATCGCCATTGAGCGCCACAAGCCAAGTCGCCTGCGATTGCGCGGCGAGACGGATATCGGCGGTAAGCGCCGACAGGCCGAAGGCTCCGCCGCCGTCGGCGACGATCGACAGTTTCGGTGCCAGCTGAGGCGAGGCAAGCAGATCCTGAAGCGTGCTGCGCAGGGACAGTTCCATTGCGGCGGGATCGCTCAGTTCTTCCGGGTCGAGGCCGTGCAGCGGCGAGATTTCGATCGCCGGTCCGTCCGGCACGGTGATGCCGGCGGCGTCGATATCGGCGGCGAGCCGTCCGACGGTCTCGGCCCGCAGCCCGCGGATCTGCAGATTGCCGCGGGCGGTGATCTCGAGAATGCCGTTTCCGTGCGCCGCGGCTGTGCACGCCAATGCTCTAAACTGCGGCAGCGTCAGCGCACCGCCGGCCGGCCGCAGCCGCACCAGCAGACCGTCGCCGGTCGCCATCGGTGCGGCGAGGGCGGGGCAGGCGCCGCGCGCGCGCATCTTCGCCGCCATGCGATCATAGCCGTCCGTCGCGCCCTTCCTGTCGATCGCCTTGGCGGTCTTGATGCCCATTCTTAATCCTCTGTCCGTTTCTTACATGATCGCGGCGGGCGCGGCAAAAACATGATGGAGACGGTCGGCCCGGCTACTCCTCGAAATCCCGTCCCTTGCGCAGGAGATAGATGTCCATGATCCAGCCATGCCGCTGCCTGGCTTCGGCCCTCAGCGCCACGATGTCGGCGGCAATATCGCCGAGGCGCCCGGATCTGACGATCTCGTCTTCAGTGCCGAGATAGGCGCCCCAGAAGATCTCGGCGTCGGGATCGTCGATCTTCGCAAAGGCCTGTTCACCGTCGAGCATGACAATCGTCGTCGCGGCCTGGAGACCGTCCCGCGCCAGCCTGCGCCCGGTGGTGATCTCAATCGGCTTGCCGACGAGGTTGACCGGGACTTTATGACTGGCGGCCAGGGCCTGGATGCTGGTGATGCCGGGAACGACGCTGTGGTCGAAATCCACGCCGGCGTCCTGCCGCACGCGTTCGATGATGCGGATCGTGCTGTCGTAGAGACTGGGATCGCCCCATACGAGAAAGGCGCCGCGGCCGTCATCGGGCAGGCCGGCGATCAGCTCCTTATAGATAAGGGCGATCTCGGCATGCCAGGCGTCGACGCTTTGCGTGTAGCTTCGGTCTGCCGTCTGCCGTTGTGGCACCGCGAATTCCGAAATCCGGATCCCTGGGCGGGTGACGTATCGTTCGCAGATGTCGCGGCGGATCTCGGCGAGCTCTTCCTTGCCCGTCCCTTTGACCGGCAGGAAGATCACCTCGGCTGAATTCATCGCGTTGATTGCCTGTATGGTGAGGTGCTCCGGGTTGCCCGTGCCGATGCCGATGATATGGATGTGCTTCAAGCCGATGCTCCCATGAGTCCCGGCGGTCTTGCCGAAAAAGCTGGTTCGCCGCAAGGGTGATGGTGAAGAGTTGGCCGCGGCCAACCGGGCCGGAATGGCTCCTGGCCCCCATTGTTGCCGGAAATCCCGAATCGTGTCACTTTCGATACGCTTTTTGACGCTATGTTGACAGAAAAGCGCATCGAAAAGGATTGGGTGTTTTGGACAACATTAGCGTATCGACGACAGATGTGCGGATCGAGCGGCATGCGAACCAGCTTTCGCGGCAATTGAAGCTTCTCCGCGACAAGCTGTTTCCGCCGCTCGCGCAAAAGACGCTGCGGACATTTTCTTCAGGCGAGGCTGCCCAGATGATCGGCGTGTCCGATGGCTATCTTCGCCAGCTTTCCCTCGATGGCAAGGGGCCGCAGCCGGAGCTTTCCCAGAATGGTCGGCGCTCCTACACGCTCGGCCAGATCAATGAATTGCGCCAATATATGGCGAAGCTGAAGCCGAGGGACGCACTATCCTATCTTCCCTGGCGGCGCCCCGGCGAGAAGCTGCAGACGGTTGCCGTCACCAATTTCAAAGGTGGCTCGGCCAAGACGACGACGACGCTCTATTTGGCGCAGTATCTGGCGCTGGCGGGTTATCGGGTGCTCGCCATCGATCTTGATCCGCAGGCCTCGCTTTCCTCCATGCTGGGCGTCCAGCCCGAATTCGATCTTTCCGATGGCGATACGCTTTATGGCGCCATTCGCTACGATGCCGGCCGCAAGCCGCTGAAGGATATCGTCCGCAAGACCTATTTCGACGGGCTCGATCTGGTGCCCGGCAATCTCGAACTGATGGAGTTCGAGCATGAAACGCCGCGGGCGCTCAACGACCGGCAAAAGCCGGCAGAGCTGTTCTTTCGCCGCGTCGGCGTGGCCATCGCCGAGGTCGAGGCCGAATATGACGTCGTGGTGATCGACTGCCCGCCGCAGCTCGGTTATCTCACCCTTGGCGCCGTCTGCGCGGCAACCTCGCTGCTCATCACCATCCATCCGCAGATGGTCGATGTCGCCTCCATGTCGCAATTTCTGTTGATGACCTCGGATCTGCTTTCCGTGGTTCGCAAGGCCGGCGGCGATCTGCAGCACGATTTCATCAAATATGTCGTCACCCGTCATGAACCCTTCGACGCGCCGCAGTCGCAGATCGTAGCGCTGTTGCGCAGTCTGTTCGGCGACGACGTCTTGACGGCGACCATTCTCAAATCGACGGCGATCGCCGATGCCGGCCTGACCAAGCAGACGCTGTTCGAAATCGAGAAGGGGCAGGTGCGCCGCTCGACTTACGATCGCGCGCTGGAATCGGTCAATGCCGCCAACAGCGAGGTTCTCGCCGGCATTCACAAAGCCTGGGGCCGGACATGAGCAGACGCGATCGCCTGAAAGGTCTTTTCGACGATACGGCGCAGGAGTTGGCCGCGGCCAACTACGAAGAATCGTCTTCGCGCGGGACGGCCGGGCCGGTCCGGACGATGGCGCTGACCCTCGGGCGCATGGAGGAAGAGAGCAGGGCGATGCAGGAAGCCTTGCTCTCAGGCGAACGCATCGTCGAACTCGATCCCGATCTGATCGATTCCTCCTTCGTCCGCGACCGCCTCGCCGACCAGCCGCTCGATATCGACGACGAACTGGTGCAGTCGATTGCCGAGAACGGCCAGGAAGTGCCGGTTCTCGTTCGTCGCCATCCCGATGATGAGAGCCGCTATCAGATCGCCTACGGCCATCGCCGCCTGCAGGCGGTCAAGCTGCTCGGGCGCAAAGTGCAGGCGATCGTCCGCCAACTTGACGATACCGATGTGGTCATTGCTCAGGGCATCGAAAATTCGGCCCGCCGCAACCTTTCCTACATCGAGCGCGCCGTCTTTGCCCTCAACCTCGAGCTCAAGGGTTTTGAGCGTCCGATCATCATGAAGGCGCTGTCGACCGATAAGACCGAGCTGTCGAAGCTGCTCTCCGTCGCCAAGGCCATCCCGGCCGAGATCGTCAGGTCGGTGGGTGCTGCGCCCGGCATCGGCCGCCGCAAATGGATGGCGCTTGCCCAGGACTGGAACGGAATGACGGCGGCGCGGCTTGCCAAACTCGTCGGCTCGGAAAGCTTCATGGCCGAGGAGAGCGACCGCCGTTTTGAGCTTCTGGTGGCCGAGCTCGCCAGGAAAGAGGCGAAGCCCGAAGCCACGGAATATGACTGGAAGCCGAAGAGCGGCGGCAAGATTGCCGGCCGAATCAAGAGCGCCGGCAATTCCTTCACGATCGCGTTGAAAACCGGCGATGCGCCGGATTTCGGCGCTTACATTTCGCGCCGTCTCGATGAGCTTTACGAAGCCTATCGGGCCGGCAGGTTGCAAGCAGGAGAGTAGGTCGCAAAAGAAAAAAGCCTCCGAACGTTGCCGTCGCGGAAGCCTTTCTCATATCTGGACAATCTGAGAATCGCACTTCCTCGAATCACTGTCAAGCATCTTCGGCATCCTTTTGGGTGGTAGATTTCTTTTGCCTTGAAAAAAGGTGAGGGACATGGAGCCTCAATACGTATCGACGCCCTTTGGGCGGCGATCGATGACGCTTGGCATGCTGGCAAGCCAGGAAAGCGCCAGCAAGGTCGAACCGGACGCATCGGTCGATAAGTGGAAGATCTTTCGTTCGCTCTGCGAAGCAAAGGACATGGTCGGCGTATCCGATCGTGCGCTGGCGGTTCTCAACGCGCTGTTGACCTTCTATCCGAAGAACGAGATTGCCGAGGCCAACGGCTTCGTCGTCTTTCCCTCGAACGAGCAGCTGTCGCTGCGCACGCACGGGATGGCCGGAACGACGCTGCGGCGAAACCTGGCGATGCTGGTGGAAGCCGGCCTGATCATCCGGCGTGACAGCCCGAACGGGAAGCGGTTCGCCCGCCGCAACGGCGAGGGCGGGCTTGGAGAGGCCTTCGGCTTCAGCCTGGCGCCGCTGCTGGCGCGTGCCGGCGAGATCGAGGCACAGGCGGCTCAGGTGCTCGCCGACAAGCTCGAATGGAAGCGCCTGCGGGAGCGGCTGACGCTCTGCCGACGCGACATCAGCAAACTCATCGAGATCGCCCTAGAAGAGGAAATCGCCGGCGAATGGATCGAGATGCAGAAGCATTTCAACCTGCTTACGGCAAGCCTGCCGCGCCGCCCGTCGGCCGCGGAGATCGAACATCTGCTAGCCGATCTCGAAGCCTTCCGTGAAATGATCGTCAAGACGCTGGAATTGAAGACGAAAACAGAAAAATCAGATGCCAATGACAGCCAAAACGGTCGGCACATACATAATTCAAACCCACACCCCACATCTGAACTTGAACCAAGCTTCGAACCGAAGCAGGGCGCAAAGCCGGAGGAAGAACCGCGGCCGTGGCGGGAGCCGCCGAAATCCTTCCCCCTTGCGATGGTGCTGCAGGCCTGCCCGGAGGTCGTCGCTTATGGGCCGGGGGGCGGGATCGGCAGCTGGCGGGATCTGATGGCCGCGGCCGTCATCGTCCGTTCGATGCTGGGCGTCAGCCCGAGCGCCTATCAGCTGGCCTGCGATGTCATGGGGCCGGAAAACGCCGCCACGGTGATCGCCTGCATCCTGGAAAGGGGCGGACATATCAACTCGGCCGGCGGCTATCTGCGTGATCTGACACGGCGGGCCGAGCGCGGCGAGTTCTCGCTTGGGCCGATGCTGATGGCGCTGATGCGGGCCAATGGACCGGCAGCGAGGAAAACCGGATGA